>CAYOBD010000005.1:12201-25294 GCA_964402005.1 uncultured Eggerthellaceae bacterium | reverse complement strand
ATGAAGATGACAGAACCCTTCGTCCCCGTTGTCCACCCGTCCCCGTCGTCCACCCGTCTCGCAGCGGCAAGATTGTTACGCCAGCAGGGTGTAAACCTCGATCGTGGCGTTGTCGAGGATGCTGTTCACATACTCTGCCCATTCGGCATCCGCCTCGGCCGATTCCTGGGCATACAGCTGATAGGCGATGTAGTAAGCCGCCATGGCCGCCTCGTAGGTAGCTCCCTTCGCTGTGATCTCGTATGCATCTGCCAAGCCGCTCGCATACGGACCGTCCTTAGAAGCCCATGTTCCCTTCTTCGCATCCCATTCGTCGCCGGCCAAAGCGATGATGTAGTCCGCATATTCCTTAGTTGGGACAGCCCGGGCATCCTCATCGTCGGAGCTGGGAGGAGTGGGTGAACCGGGCATGGCGGAAACCTGCGCCGGCGCAACGGCTTCGCGCAACTTGGCCATCAGGCACGCTTCACGCAAAAGCGCCTTCACAGAATCCACGTCCATCTGATAGCTTGCCGCTATGGCCTCGAAATCATCTGTTCCAACGCTGGGAGCGGCATATTCGACCATTGACGCATCTGCTACGGTTATCCCCTGCCGCTCTGCCTCTGCAACCAGCAGCTTGTTGCGCACGACACCTAATGCTGCATCGGCGGTCGGCACCCGGTAATTGCCGTCCTTATCCTTCGCCGCTTCCAGTGAAGTGGATTGCTCTATTACCTCGCGCACGGTAATGCTGTCGTTCTTGCCTTGGTAGGAATAGGACGCGATGGGACTATCCAGCTCGCCTTCGCTCACAACGCTCTTTCCGATGATTGCCGAACCGCCGGTTCCGCCCAGCAGAAACGCGCCGACAAGGAGGCCCACCACGAGCGCAGCAGCGGCGACGCCGATCACGATTGGCAGAGAGAGCTTCTTTGCGATCTCGTTTTTTGGAGCTTCCGTGGGTACGGTTTCGGCTGTTTCGCGATTCTCTTCGCTGACGATATCTTTTTCTTTCTTGAGAGCATCATGCGCACCATGGTGCACCTCAGCAAAGTCAGCGACTCGCTTTTCTGCGTCCTCGGCTTTATCTGCGGGCACAACGGTTTCCTCGGCTACGCCCTCAGGCTTTGGGGGCTCCCCGACCGCATCCGCAATCTCATTGGCCGCAGCCGCAACCTCAACGGGCGCCTCGAGCTCATCTGCAGGCTCAACAGGCTCCTCGACCGCGGGCGCAACCTCTTCGATTGCGCCGGCAATCTCCTCAGCTTCGCCGGCAGTTTCATTGCTTTCAACGGTTTCGTCTAGAAGAACGACGGCTTCTTCGGCTTGGCCGGCAGGTTCGACGGCCTCCTTGAAATCGCCGATGCGATTGCTTGGACCATAAAAAGCGTCTTCGACCTCGATCGAAACCTCAGGCTCAATCGGACCCTCGGACTCGCCAGCAGGCTCGCTGATCGTCTCGGCTTCATCCGCAAATATGCTGCTCGCCTCAGGTTCGCCTGCGGGCTCAACGGACTCTTCGGCCTTACCCAAAGCACCACCAACAGCCTCGACGCTGCGCTTGGGCTCATACACGTCTTCAACGGTTATGTACTTTTTCTTTTCAGCAGCCTTTCGGGCGGCGTGTTTTGCTTTGTTCTTCTTACCTTTGCCCACGATCGCCCTCCTGCGCTATTTAGAATCGCTGCACCAGTTCGGTTATGTAGTCTATGTTGTTCAGAAGCGTCTCTTCGTCGATGTTCTCCGCCGTATCGCCAGCACTGCCCTTCAACGCAGGCCAATCGCCCTCCATACCCGCAAGATGCATGGTCTGAAGGCCCATCCCAACCGCTACGGATGTGAGGCTGTCGGCATTGGAGATGCTGGCCTGGCCCGGTTCGTAACCGACCGCCGCAGCCGTCTTCTTCGTCAGGCGGCGAATGCGCGATGATGCTGTCTGACGCTTGAACAGGCCTTCCTCCTGAATAACGCACAGCTCGCCGGCGCCCAGCGACTCGACTTCCATCAGCAGCGCTCCGCGCAGCTCCGCACGATGCTCCTCGATGAAAGCCTTGATGCCATCATGCCGCCGGGTATCCGAGCCGATGGCCACGAACCACACTTCGGTGTTGAAATTCGGGTTGCGGAAATGGTAGATCTGCTCGATGGGGGCCATCTCCGTCGACAGGCTGGCGGACTCGACAGCTGGAGCATCTTCTGGGATATCTTCAGCCTGCTCGTCGTCCGAGCGCTTCCCTATGCGGCCCAAACGTATCTTCGAGAAGGCGCCACCCTCCCATCGGCGGCCGCCGCGCGGGTGCCGTGCCGGAACATCGTCCCATGCGTCGTCGAAATCGTCGGCGTACGCATCGAAATCGTCCGAATAGGCCTCATCGTCGTCATGCAGAAGATCGCGCATGCGCTCTTTCGGCTGATCCTGTGGCAGCTGGTCATAATCATCGGGCCTGAAGCTCTCCCAGTCGCCGCGCTTTTTGCCTACTTGGCGGGCGTCGAAGTCCTCATCCACATCCAGCCACTCCTGCGCGCTTTCGGGAACGGCGTTGCGAGCTTCCTTGTTCTTCCTGCGCCCGAACAAACCGCCGAAGCGCGATTTGGGCATCTCGACGTACCCGGGCCCAGCATAGGCGCCGGTTCCGGTGTAGTTCTCTTCGATACCCGAATCATCGGCGTCATCGATGAACATTTCCTCTGGATCGGCGTCGTCGAACAGCTCGTCGGCAACCGGAGCAAACGACCCCGTTGCGCCAACCCTACCAGCCGAAACCTCTCCCGAGCGCTCGTCTTCAACGGCACCGACCGGACTCACAACGCCCGACAGCGAGGGGATATCCGTCCTCAAGCGGCGTATCATGCCGGAGCGCGAAGGCGGCGGCGTCTCGGCATCATCGCCTGCCGAGCCCACGCCGATCGCCGGAAGGCCCGCTAGACGATCGTACGAAACAGACTCGACCTCTCCCTCGGCTTCGCTCTCGCCCCCGATGCTCGGAAGCACTATCGGACGGCGGCGTAGCGTAGCCGGCTGCTGTTCGACAACCTCGTCCTCGGCCTCATCCTCTATCTCAAGCGGTTCCACCTCAAGCTCGAGCTGACCGTCCTCAAAAGCGTCGGGCTCTGCTTCGACCTGCACCAATGGCTCTTCGTCCTCTTCAACGTCCGAGAACTGCTCAAGTTCGGCGCCATCCTCCTCTGCGGCAACCTCGGCGGGACGATGATACATATCCGCGCGCAGCTCGTCGCGATCAAGCGCGGCAACCGCTATCGGGACATATGTGTCTTCAACGGGCTCGAACGCGGGAGCTTCATCGGGCTGCTCGGGTGCTTCTTCCTGAACAGCTGCAGCCTCGGCTTCCGCGAGAGCCTTGCTCGCCGCAACGGATTCGCGCAAGCGCTCGCGTTCGCGCTCAGCAGCCGCTTCTTCTTCAGCTCGCACGCGCTCCTGGATATCGTGCTCGGCAGCCGCAATCGCAGTCCCATAGCGCGAAGGCCTGATCTCGCGATTGGAATCGCTCTTGCGTGCCTTCTTTTGCGCCTGCACGAACCAGTCGGGTGCGTTGGCGAATCGCTCAGATACCCCAGCATCATCGGGCTTCTCGTCTACAGCGGCGCGATCAGAGATCTTGCTCCATTCGACAATGTTGGACTCCTCGGACGCCTCTTCTGAAGCCGGCTCGGCTTCAACCTCTTCAACGGGCTCTTCAGAATCCAAAGACTCGCTTTCTTCAAAAATGGCAGGCAGCGAGAAGGCCCTCCGCGTATCGTCGGCGGCCTCGTCAACGGCCTCGTATACAAACTCATCGGCATATTCATCGACGCCGTCATACGCCTTCGCGAGCGGCTCGTTGCTTTGGACGGGCTCGCTGTCGTAGGCGGGCGGCTCAACGAACCCGTGGCGCGTATCCACCAGGTTGGCGGCAATATCCGTCGGCTCCCAGCGCGCACCGGGAACACCGGTAAACGCAGCGAGCGCGGCTTTGGCCTTCGCAAGCCGCTCCTCGGGCGTACGCGGCTCCAAATCGGGCGGAAGCAGCTGTTCAGACTCATACACCATCTGCGCCCCTTCAGGGACCAGCCCCTCGTCGCGCAGCGCCTGCTCGCCATGCATATACACGGCCGAGTCGGACAGGTCGGCTTCGGACAGGCTTCCACGGCTTATGCGACGCGCCACCTCGAGCAAAGCCGCAACGCCGGTGGCGTTGTTGTTTGCGCCCTCGTTCAAGCCCGCACGGCTGTTCAGGAAAGCGATGATGGCCGGAACGGCCGCAACGATTGCGACCACGATGCAGATGATATTGAAGATGAGCGCGCCGACACCCGTCGCGTTCGCCATGAACAGCGTACGGATAAGCAGCAGCACAACGGCCAACGCCATGACGGCGATGCTGACCCACGCCACAGGCAGCCGCATCGATCTGACCATGCGGTCCAAGCCCGAGCGCACGGTGCCGGTGTCGTATCGCGCAATGAGAACGATTTTGCGCGTACGCTTACGCTGCCCTTCTTGGTTGGGGTTGGGCTGGTATTTCGCAACCACGTTTTGGCTTTCGCTCCTTGCAAGCGAACGCGGGATTATGGGCTTGTCGAGCAGCTCCGTCGTGTACACGGCGGCGGCGAGCAGGCCCAGAATGAGTGCAGGAATGCACAGGATGGGAAACAGCAACGCAAGGATGCTGACGACAAACATCACGATGCAGCAAAGCGGACGAACCAGCTCCAGATTCGAGCTGCTGACGAAATCCTCTATTTCGGTATGGAAACCGGACTCACTCTGAAATACATCTGTGATGTAAAGCGCCGCCTGACGCTCTTCCTCGGTTCCTGCCGTACGCGCTCCGATCTCGCGCGACAAGTAGTCTACGTGTTCCATTGGTTGTGTCATCTGCTCGCCTTCCGCTTAACTGGGTTTTCTTTTGAGCATAGTTAATTGGAGTATACGTCATATATATGCGCAACGAGACGATTAATGCAGGTTCAACATCGAAAAGTTCACCCGATTTCACAGGGCAAAATGCCAGAAGAAAGCGCTAGGCAGAAAGAAGCCCGAAAGTTCGGGGGGAGTTTGTTTCTCGAAGGCGAGAAGCGCCCCCGTGCCGCTAAATCCCCAGATAGTGGCGGACGCGGGAATCGGCGGTCGACACGCGTTCGCGCTCCTTGTCGTAACGAGCCTGAATGGCGAGGATCTCCGATCGATACACATCGTCGACAACGGCTTCGATCGAAGGCGGCAGGCTTCTGGCCAAGTCGGCCGAAACGCGGTCGCCCTCTTCGTACAGCTCGTTCTGCTCCGCCGCCATCTGGCGATCGCCCGCGGCAAGCGCTTCGTTGGTCGCAATGGCGTACCCCAGCGTATCGATGCGTTTTTGCAGATATTCCCGCTGCTTCGACAAATCTAGCCCATCTACGGTGGACTCGAGGCCCTGCAGTTGCACCAATGCGGCTCCGAACTCGTCGGATGCCTGTTGCAACGCAGCAGTGGTCTCCGCCAGCTGCGAGGTGGTAGTCGCCTTGTTGGCCTGCGAGACCGCGTCGCGCGCAGTCGAGTCTGCGCTAACGGCCATGTCCCAGGCCGCCGTGGCAGCCGTTCGCGTAACCGACGCCTGATCCGCCACGCTGAATGCCTCCATGGCGAGCCCAACCATATTCTTCCGGCCGCGCGCGCCTTCAGTCAGCTCGTCAAGCGCTATGCCGTCCTGGTCGGCGCGCGCAAGCCCGACGAGCGCATCCGCTTCGCTTATCGTGTTGTCAGCAACGCTTGTCACGGCAACGGCCTTCTTCCGCAGCATTGCGCGATCCTCGTCGGTTGTCGCTCCCAGCGGATCATTCATGGCGGCGTCTATTTCGACCATATACGAGTCGCTGGAAGCCGCCTTCTGAACGGCATGCTCGAACATTCCGCGGAATTCCTGCTGCGCCTGGTATGAGCGGATCCCCATGAACGCGATTACGGCGACGGCGATTGCCGCGACACCGAAGCCGATTACATATTTTCGCACCGCGCTCTTACGCCGCGCCCGCTTGCGGCTTGCAACTTCTTCAATGGGCATAAGCGGATTGCTAGCAACGGTCGAGGCGCTACGAGAGGCTGAGCCTTTCCTCCATTTGCGTCCGCTGCTTTCGAGCGCTGCGCTTGCATGCATGCCGCGCGTCTGGGCTTTCGGGCTTGCGGGGGCCGCTTCCCCGCCGGTTTGCTTGCCCACTTCCGTCTTGGGCTTCCCCGGCTTTGGTCTGAAATCGAGCAGGAAACCTTTACCGCCCTTGCGGCTCTTCTGCGAATCCAACCGCTCGCGCTTAGCGTCCAACACGTCCAAGGAAATCTCGTTGGACGTGCCCGCCGTGTGGCGCTTTATATGCAAATGGCCGCCTTTAGACACATCATATCCAATCTCGCAGTGCAGCAAGGGAGCGCGCAACCTCGTCAGACGAGCATTTCCGCACGGTCTTGCTTTGCAGGGAATTCAGAAACACCTTGCCGTAGCTTTTGGTTAACAGGCGCTTATCGGCCAAGATCAGGGCACCGCGATCGTTGGCCTTGCGTATCAGGCGCCCTGCGGCCTGCTTCGTCTCGATAACCGCTTGCGGCAGAACATACCGCCGCCACGCAGCATCATCGCGCGACGCACGCTCGCAATACAGTGGGTCGGTCGGTCGGGCAAAAGGCAGCTTAGGAATAACCACGGCTTTGAGCGTCGACCCCGGCGCGTCGAACCCCTGCCAGAACGACTTCAGGGCGAACAACGACAGATGCTCGTCTGCCAGGAAGTCATCGCGCAGCCCCTTGACAGACACGCCCCATTTCTGGCAGATGAGCCGCAGGCCCTCTTCCTTGAGGCGCGGCTGTATCTGCGCATAGCTTGCCTCCATCTCGCGCCTGTTCGTGAACAGCGTGAGCACCGAGCCCTGCTGCGCAAGATGCACCTTGAGCAGCAGGTTGTCGAGCGCGCGACGGTAGTGCGGGTCATTTGGCTCGGGCATGTCGTCCACAACGTATATGATCATGTTGTTGTCGAAATCGAAACTCGAATCCAGCAACAACGTACGAGCCTGCGAGAACTCTCCTTCATTGAGTCCCACGGATTGGCTGAATGCGGAGAAACTTCCATTGATGGCAAGCGTCGCCGATGCGAACACCACAGAATGCGTGCGCGCGAACAGCGTCTCGTTCATCTTTTCGCCCACGTCGAGCAACAATGCTTCCAAACGATCGGTCCGCCGATCCTTCTTCTTGCACAGCGCCGCCTGATAGGCATAGTCCTCGGAGGCTTCCTCGAAAATAACCTTTGCGGAATCGAGTATGTTGCGCAGGTCCACGGCGACCGCCGCCATTTCGCGTTGGGCTTCGGCCGCTTCGTCAATTCCCTCCAGGAAGCCCACCAGGTCCTGCGTGGTTGCGACCAGCCTCTCCCCCACTTCGCCGAACGATTGCCCGAGAATCGCAAGGTCGTGAAATACCGTCGAGCTGCGCACGTCCCTGTTGACCCACAGATCGACGTTGTCGTAACCGCCCTTCTTCCCTGCAGTATCGAAATACAGCAAGTCCTTCATGTGGTCCGAAAACTCGTTTGCAACCTCCGCAAAAGCCGAGCCGGCGGCACGCGCCTTGGCCTGGAGAGCGAAGAACTGGGTCAGATGCTCGTTTTGCAGGTTTCCTACATCCCGCTCTGCACGCACAAACACATTGCGGGAGCCCGACATCTCGGACACGCGCTGGACGATTGAGGCGATCTCTTCTGCCGACACCGTCTCAGTGAAAGCGCGACGCACTTCGTCTTCGGCGCCGTGTGCCTCGTCCACCACCCAGTAGCGCACAGGCGGCAAAAGCATTCCCTCAGCTGCAACATCGCAAAACAGCAACGTGTGGTTGGTCACGATGATGTCGGCCGCCTCCGCGCGTCGGCGCGCCGCATGGACGAAACACAAGGTGTTGAAATACGGACATTTCCGACGCAGGCACTCGGTGCTCGACGTCGTGCAGGCGCTGCGCGGCAAGACGCGAAAATCTATCTTTGCAGAATCCATGTCATCGAACTCGGTCTGCTCGACGAATGACAGCAATGCAGCAAGCGCGGGAGCTTGGCTCACCTGTTCCGACCCCAGCGCGCGCATTCCAGGCCCCTCGTCCACCAAACGAGCTATGCGACGCAGGCAGGGGTAATGTGCCATGCCTTTCAAGGACGCCCAAGTAAGCGGACCCTTCTCGTCAGGACAACCGTCGTATGCACGCGCAAGCAACGGCAGCTCCTTGTACACCAGCTGATCAAGCAGGGAGTTCGTCTTGGTCGCCACACCTACGGTTATGCCGTTTAGGCGCGCCATGAGTACCGCGGGTACCAGGTATGCCATCGACTTCCCTACGCCCGTGCCCGCCTCGACCGCCAGGTTCTCAGAGGCAGCGAACGCATCGCGTACCGCAAGCGCCATCTGTACCTGCTCGGAGCGCGTCTCATAATCCTCATACAAGCCGCCAACCATGCCGTCAGGAGCAAATGCCGCCTCCACCTCTTCGGCGGAGGGAAATTCAAGGCGGCTGGAAGGATCGGATGCAATCAGATCGGCATCTTGCTTGGCACGGCGGGCGGGTGAAGCATTGATACGCCGTTTGCGCATCGCATACAACGAAAACGCTTTTGCCTTTTCGGAAGCATTTTGAGATGCGCCGTCTTTCTCTGCTTCATCTGCAGCATCCGCAGAAGAGTACAGGGGGTTGTTCTCTGCCAGATATGCAAAAACGCAGCGAGTCGGCCACTCCGCGGGTGTTGCCATGCGGCCGATTTCGCGCACCAAATCCTGCGGCATGCAAGCGATGCCCGCGAGCAATATGCGATAGACAACGCAGGTCGCCGCAACATCGTCATCGGCCCGATGGGTTGACTGGGGCGCCCCGAATGCTTTGACCAAATCAGCCAAACGATGCCCGCGCAAACGCGGTAAGGCGATTCTGGACAACTCCAACGAGTCGATCCAAGTATTCTCCAGCAGCGGATAACCACCTGGATGCTTGGTCACAAACGTCTTGTCGAATGCTGCGTTATGGGCAACCATCAGCGCATCGCCTGCAAACTCAGCCAACCCCGCAAGCGCTTCGTCGGGAGTAGGAGCGTCCGCCACGTCCGCATCTGAAATGCCGGTCATATGCACAATATCGTCTGGGATGGGCTGTCCAGGGTTCACGAATGTCACGTACCAGCCCGTTATCCGGCCGCCTTCCATCCGCGCGGCGGCAATTTGGGTCAGCTCGTCGTGTTTATAGGAAAGCCCTGTTGTTTCGGTGTCGACCACCACGACATTGCTGTCGAGCCACCCAAAGTCCACTGATTCCGAAATATGGGGTAAGGATTGGTAACGTTCCACAATATCTTGTGGTGTACCGTCCAAAATACTGTCGGCAATAGCGGATAGCGCCTGTTCATTCGTCGTATCCATAGGTCAAAAGCCTAGCATTTGAATAGGCGCCTTCGCAATAGCAACCCTATAAAGCACCGCAAAACGGCACTTCGAGACACTTGGGACAATCTGCGCCCATGTCAGGATGCCCCAGACATCCGCGCAATCGGAATCGGGCCGCCCGGCCGTCAAGCCATGATAGACTGTGTTCAAAGAAGGAGGCTACATGCAGGTTGCTTATTCGGGTTTCTACGCGCGCTTCGAGGCGCCGACGAAGAAAATAGCCGGCATCCTAACGGGTGCGGACACATTAGTCGGCGACGAATTCGAGGTTTTCTTCAAGGTCGAGGACGGCATCACAAGCGCATGGGTGAAAAACCGATTCGGCGCCGAAATCGGATTCTTCGATGCCGACGCGACGCGCAAGATGCAACTTGCCAGCGCACGCGGCATGCAGATTCATGCACTCTTGTCCTTCGTGGCTTACTCCGACTCCCCTGCCCCGGGGATCTATTGGGGCGAGATGGCCATCATCTGTTACGAGGACGATGGTTCAGGGGTCTTCTCCTCGTTCGTCGCCAATGTCGCCGCAAAGCTCTGCGACGGCGTGCGCACCGATATCAACCTAGGATCTCAGGACATTGCCAAACTCCAATCCGATCCTAACTGGCTTCCCAAGGGAACGATCTTCCTTCCAGAGACGAGCAAGGGCAGCGCAATCCTAAAGAGCAAGCGCATGTTCTCTGAGAAAGTGGTGGAACAAGGCCGTCGCGGCAATATCGGATGCTATATCGGAAGCTTCGTTATCCTCGCCGCCGCCATAGCCCTGATTCTCTGGGCCATGCACTCCTGTGGCGTCTTCTAACGTGATCCCGCAGCATCTTCTAACATGTTTCTAAAAAGCTGTCTCTTATACTTCTGCACGGCCTCTCAGCCCGCCTTTGTGACGTCTTCTAACACGCCTTGATAGAACATCCCAACGCGTTACAAATAGCTTGTTTTCCAATGTTTCACGTGAAACAATTTTATGTTTCGAGCTTCTGAACTGGTGTTATATTAAATTATCGTTCAACGCGCACCTCTGTTTTGCGTATCGAACGGAGACGGAAGTTATATCCACGTCGATCGCTTGCGCAGCTGAACAACTGCTTTCGAACGTCTACAAATCTCGTTGCCGAGCAGCAGCAAGCAGACGTTCGCCCTTCCTCTATCTTCATCTGGTACGCAGGGCAAGGTTGACTATAATCTGAACCATGGAAACGCAAATCAAAGCATATTCAATAGAGGAAGTCGAAGCCCTCATGAAGGAGGCCAAACTCCCCTCCTTCAGATCGTTCCAAGTCCTCCAATGGATCTATGCGAAAAGAGCAACATCGTACGATGAGATGACCAACATCCCCAAAGCAATGAGGGAGCAGCTCGCCATTTCCTATCCCCTTCTGAGTCCAACCATAGAAGAGCGCTTGGAGTCGATGGACGGCACGCGCAAATACCTCCTCAGATTCGATGATGGCGCCATCGCAGAAACGGTCGCCATCCCCTCGGCAGACGGTCGTCTATCCGTTTGCTGTTCGAGCCAATCGGGATGCGGCATGCGCTGCTCGTTCTGTGCAACGGGCAAGTTGGGTCTGGCGCGCAGTCTCCTGCCCGGCGAAATCGTCGATCAAATAATCGTAGCCCAGGAAGATTTCGGAAAGCGCGTAACCAACGTAGTAGTTATGGGCCAAGGCGAACCATTCGCAAATTATAAAAACACGATTGCTGCGCTGCGCATCATGAATCACCCAAAACTCTTGAATATAGGTGCACGCCATATCACCATCTCAACGTGCGGCTTGATCTCCGGAATAGATCGTTTCTCGGAAGAACCAGAGCAATTCACGTTAGCGGTTTCTCTCCATTCGGCAATTCAACGCACGCGCGACAAGCTTATGCCCGGCTGCAAAGGGCAGCCTCTTGATGCGCTTCGAGACGCTGCCGCAGCATATGTTGACAGAACAAAACGGCGCATAAGCTTCGAGTATGCTCTCATGAAAGGGATCAACAACTCCCCCGATGACTTGAAAGCCCTTGTTGCATTCTGCAGAAACCTGATCTGCCATGTGAATCTGATTCCGTTGAATCATATAGATAGGTCCCCCTACGAACCGGTTTCGTTGCAAGAAATGCAACTATGGCAAAAGACGTTGGAAGACGAGGGTGTTTCCGCAACGATACGCAATTCGCGCGGAGCGGATATCGCAGGTGCCTGCGGCCAATTAGCCGCGCAAAAACGATGAAAACCCAATGAGCGTGTTTTCTCAAACCTAAGCTAAAACACGCCGAACATCAATAGGCGGATGCCCCTTCGGCATCCGCCCCATTATGCGACATCTCGTTTTTATGAATGAAGGTTTAAGAGTTAGCGGTCATCTTCCTAAACAACCGCTCAAGATCTGCTTCGTCTTTGAACTCGATCTCTATCTTGTTCTTCCCTTTGACGCTTTTGATCTTTACCGCAGCGCCGAGCGTATCTCCGAGCGCACGCGCCACGGTCTTATACGATTTCGGTGCCTGTTGCTGCTCTTTTTCGCCCTTCTTTTCCTTTTTGCCAGAAAGCAGTCGCGCGATGGATTCTGTCTCACGTACGGTAAGAGGAGCCTCAACCAGCTTATCAGTCAGCTTACGACGGCCCTCTTGCGTGGGAATAGACAAGATGGCACGAGCGTGTCCGGCGGTTATGCGCTCTTCAAACAGCAGGCGCTGCGCATCTTCCGGGAGCTCCAACAAACGCAGGGAGTTTGCAATGGTCGAACGACCTTTTGAAACGGCCTGGGCAACTTCGGCCTGAGTCATCTTGCCGCGCTCCATCATCCGACGATATCCGTATGCTTCCTCGATGGGGTTCAAATCACTGCGCTGTATGTTCTCAATAAGGGCCAGGATGATGGCTTCATCGTCGCCTGCTTCACGAACAATGGCCGGCACCTTTTCCATCCGGAGCTGTCTGCACGCCTGCCAACGACGCTCTCCTGCGATAATCTGGTAAGTGCCATCAGGCATACTGCGCACGAGAATGGGCTGAAGAAGGCCATTTTTCTTTATGGATTCAGCCAGCTCTTCTAAATCTTCCTTCTTGAAGCTCGTGCGAGGCTGATCGGGGTTGGGTTCTATCTTGTCAATAGCGATTTCGACGGCATCCCTCAGACCACCACCAAAAGCATAAGATGGGTGGGCTGCACGCCGTGCTACAACACCTTTAATGGTTACGTTGTCTTCAAGTATTTCTTCTTCGATATTCTCGATTTCGAGTTCTTCCTCCTGTTGCGGCTGATCAACAGAAGGTTCTGGAGCCGGTTGGACAGCTTCTTCTTGGGGAGCTGGAATTGTCGGTTCAACCGTCTTATTCTCAGTTTCAGCCGCTACATGCTCAACCTGGGGCTCTTGAGGGGCGCTTTCCAGGGAAGAGCCGCCGAGAAGGGAATTCAGGCCTCTACCGAGGCCGCCTCTTGTTTTAGCCACGTTTGATCACTTCCTCTGCGAGTTCCGAATACGAAAGAGCACCTTTGCAAGTAGGGTCATAGATGGTTATGGGCATGCCGTAGCTCGGCGCCTCGGATAATTTCACGGTACGCGGAATAATCGTGTCAAACACCGTCTTGCCGAAATAGTTTCTGACCTCTGCAGCAACCTGTTTGGAAAGAGTGGTCCGGGAGTCGTACATGGTCAAAAGTATGCCGTATATATCCAGTGC
>CAYOBD010000005.1:0-12191 GCA_964402005.1 uncultured Eggerthellaceae bacterium | reverse complement strand
AAGTCTATTTTTGACACGTTTCATTGAATCAAGAAGTTTTGTCACACCTTCAAGCGCATAGAATTCGCATTGGATAGGAATGAGCAGCTTGTCTGCAGCCACGAGCGCGTTGACCGTCAGCAAACCCAATGAAGGAGGACAATCGATAAATACATAGTCGTATTTACCACGCATAGCGCCCACTGCGTCTTTAAGACGATTCTCGCGGGCGATCTCGGATACCAGCTCCACTTCAGCGCCGGCGAGATTAATGGTCGAGGGAACCAAGTCAACTCCCTCGCAAACATCCGGAATGATTGCCTGCTCGATAGGAGCGTCATTGAGCAAAACATCGTAGATGCAATGTTTGATCTGTCCTTTGTCTATGGCGAAACCACTTGTCGTGTTTCCTTGGGGATCGAGATCGACAAGAAGAACCTGCTTTCCGCGTTCTCCCAAAGCAGCGGAAAGGTTGATTGCAGTTGTGGATTTGCCGACTCCGCCTTTTTGGTTGATGATGGCGAGTATCTTGGTCTGTCCAACGACATGGTTGACCGGCTTCTTATCTTGATACGACTTCAAAGGAACCGGCGCTGCAGGAGGGGCAGGAACAGGAACGCTCTCCTCATCCATTTCCTCGATGACATCATCGTCGTCAAGAGCATCTTCAAACTGCTCTTCTTCTGGAGTGGAGTCATTCACTTTCGGGTCTTCCTGCACTATCTCGACAGATGATGCAGCGGCTTCTTTGTTGCGTTTATCACGCCGTAGGCCATCAAAAAAACCCACAGTTGCCTCCTATCATTTATTCTACGTTTGCAACTTGATTGCAGTATAGCGTGAAAATGTTTCACGTGAAACATCATTCCCGTGACGTTAGCTAATTCCCCAATCAGCGTATCAAGAGAACACAGAAATATAGATACATCGCAGTGATGCGAGAGTGGTAATTCTTTTCATATGGTTGTTTTAAACGAAGGCCTTCCTGGCCCGATAGGAGAACTGCCCTTGAACCATTCCGTTATAAAGGATGCTTCTGTGCCATACCTTCTTTACGGGGGAGTTTTGCTTCGGGCTTGCGTTCCTTTCGGAAGCAGACGATGCGTCTCTCAAAGCTTCCATCTCCAATAACGACTTCACGGTCGGAAATCAGAAACATACCGGTCATCGGCTGTACGCGACGCGCATCATCGTATTCTTCCTTATCGATATGTGCCTTATAGCAAATTAGAATTCCTTTCTTCTGCAATAGGGGACTGGCAAGTTCCATGAGAACGGATAGCTTGGCTAAAGCACGCGCAGTTATAACTGAATACGATAGGGGAGAGGTGCGTGCAAGTAATTCGGCGCGCCCGCAGAACACATCTATATCCTCTGTCAATTCGAGTTTGTCGATCATTTCTTGCAGAGCTTCGCATTTCTTCTTGCGTGCTTCGATAAGCGTGGTGTGCCTTCCACTTGCAATGGCAAGCGGGATTCCAGGAAAACCTCCACCGGACCCCATGTCACCCATAGCGCCATCAGGCGCATTCTGGACATCGTTCAGAGCGGAAAGGGAGTCTTCGATATGCAACAGCATTCCCTCTTCTCTGTTGTCAATACGTGTGAGGTTCAGCTTCCGATTCATCTCTATAACCAAATCGAGATGATGCTCCATCAAAGCTCTTTGGGATTCTGACAGCAATTGTTCTCCACCCACCATCTATAAGAAGGGGCTCGGTTTCCCAAGCCCCTTTAAATTACTTGCAGTGAAGTTTTACTTCGTCGGCACGATAACCACGTGACGGGCGCTTCCTTCGCCTTCAGAACCGGTGTTGACACGCGGATCGTCTCGTAGGGCTATATGGATGATACGACGCTCATAGGGCGTCATCGGACGCAATTTTATACTGCGCTGCTGAGAGATTGCCTTCTTGGCCGAAGAACGGGCCAGAGTCTCAAGCTTCTGACGCTGACGGCTCTTATAGCCTTCCACGTCCACGATGACAGGGAAGCGATAACCGATCGAACGCACGGTAATGGCAGAGATGACAAACTGCAATGCATCAAGGGTTTTCCCATGGCGGCCGATGAGCACTGCAAGATCATCACCAGTAATGTCGAGTATGAGTTCGCCTTCATCGCCCTCGTACTCATCGATGGTCACTTCTCCAACATCGAAATATTTGAGGATATCCTTTAATGCCGCAATCGCGGTATCTGCGATATGGTCAAGCTCTTCCTCGCTTATCTCGGCAGACTCTTCCTCTTCGTTCTCTTCTATCTCGACAGCCTGTTCCTCGAGTTCTTCTTGCTCTTCAAAGATGCTCTCTTCAGCTTCCATACAGTACTCCTATCTTCACCGCATGCATAGCATGCCTTACAGTTCAAAATGCAAGGAATTTAACGCTTCTTAGTCGGGCGCTTCTTCTTCGGTTTACGCGTCACATCGATGACCACAGGCTTAATCTCTGCAATTTCCGCTTCTCTGATTTCGTCCTGCTTTTTAAAATGACGACGTGCCAGCGTAGATTGCAAAACACCAAGCAATGAGGAAATACCCCAGTACATAAGAACGCCTGCAGGGGAGCTCCAACCTACCCACAGCATGAATACTGTCATGACAACAGCCATGACCATCGTGGATTTCTGCTGGCCAGTCTGCTGGAACAGCATCGGCAAGAACGTCGCTCCGGCGAAAATGATCATTAAAATGAGGTAGGGGATGAACGCTTCTATCCCTACACCCCACATCTCGCTCGGTGTTTTCAGCAGATCGGGAATGATTCCGAAGAATGTAAAATCGCCTTCCCAACTAACGAAGTCTTGGATATTCCTCAAAGCCTGGAACAGGGCGATGAAGATGGGCATCTGCAGCAGCATAGGCAAGCAGCCCGCCAGGGGATTATATTTAGCCTCAGCATAAAGACGCTGCGTTTCCTGCTGTACGCGGGAGGGATCATCGGCAAAACGCTCCTGAATCTCCTTAATCTTCGGCTGCATCTTCTGCATCATATAGGTTGATTTGGTCTGTTTGACCATCAACGGCGTCAGAATAGCTCTGAATATGATTGTGAAGATGAGGATAGCCAGACCCCAGTCATGGACTAAATTGAACAACCCTTCGACCGCAGATGCCATGAGTTGGACGAACATATCCCACAGGTTGCGCTGTCCAGGCTCGCCGCCCGAAGAGCTCGTGCATGCACCGAGGCAAAGGCATGCGATGAGCAGCACCCCTATTATTATGATAGGTTTGCTCAGTTTTAAAAATCTCTTCCTATCCATCCTTTTCTTTTTCCTTCCTATATTCCAAAGGGGACTTACGGAACAGGATCGAATCCGTAAGGTCCTCCCGGGCGGCATTTAAGAATCCTCTTGGCTGTGAGGACAAATCCTTTTCTGAATCCATAACGCTGAAAAGCTATCAGGCCATATTCAGAGCAAGTAGGTGTAAATCGGCAGCTCGGAGGAAACAGGGGAGAAATGCTTTTACGATAAAAGCGAATGAAACCAATAGCAGCCCGTGTGGCAAGATTTCTTTTTACTACTTCTTCAGTCATCTTTTATCGTCTGCAGCCTTTCGAGCGCTTTCTCGGATCTTCTGACCATATCCTTGTAATCAGACGATTCGATACCCGATCGTGCAACAAATAGGACATCGAAACCATCCAAGGAAACGCTCAAATCACGGTAGACGCTGCGCATCCGGCGCTTTGCACGGTTGCGCCAAACCGCATTGCCTTGTTTTTTCCCTGCTATAAAAGCAACACGACCTAAATGGCCGTGCTGCTCTTCCTTCCTCAACGCTACAAAGATGATATCCCGCGTCTTAAATCTCACACCATGCGAAAAGACGTTCGATATCTCCTCACTTGATTTGATGACGTTCATCAAATGCTAGACGGTAAGGCGCTTACGTCCCTTTGCACGGCGAGCGGCGAGAACACGGCGGCCACCCTTGGTTGCCATGCGGGCACGGAAACCATGGCACTTCGCACGTTTGCGGGTGTTGGGCTGATAGGTGCGCTTCATATGTATATCCTTCCAAACTGTTCTTTAGAGCAACCACAAGAGTATATAACCTGGTTTGTTAACGTCAATACGGATTTTTCGCCGTTCATGAGCTCTATATAAGTTGCATGACAAGGCATGATGATGCAAGGCGGAGGATGCCTCCAGCGCTGTATTTGAAACAAAAATTTTCATCTGCAACACCTTCCTATGAAGAACCATCACCCTCTCACCTTCACTGCTTCGAAAAAAACATGAAATACCGGTTCTGAAAAAGAAGTAGGGGAGTGTATTTTTTCCAAATTTCGCTGTGGAAAAAGTGGATAACCCTTATTTTGCCTGATTTACGATGTGCATATCTTCAATCTGTTAGATCAGTTGGATTTCCTAATCAAGATAACTACTCCCAATCTATCTGCAATTATTTCATTTATCTTATTTTTATATAATTTTCATCTGGTATTTTATAGTTCAAAACTGTCTTAATTATATTAATTTAGGTATATTATCCTAAAATTATATAACCGCTTCATCTCGTACGATTATTCACCACCTGGTGTTTTCCTAAGGCGTTTTCCAGAGACCACTTTTCAACAGATACGAACAAATATACCCATTCATATCTTCTTATATTCAATTTCATTCAGAGTTTTCCACTTTTTCTGAATAACTTGGGGATAACTTTGAAATAGCCTTGTCAACTATATTTTCTTTTTCATTATTGAATTCCATCCTATTCTTCATCATTCATGAATTTCCTGATAGACTTTCAATTCCCTGGAAGAAGGAGCCCAATGCCATCCGAGCATATGCATATCGACGAACCAACCGCTGATTTCGATTACAGCTATGTAGCCACAACGGCGCGAATCGCTTTCTATGACGATATGAAATCGGCTCCACGCATCACCAAAATCGATCCGGCTCCAACTAACTCTTTCATCGAGAACCTGACAACCACCATATACAACCAGGCTAAACAGGCGGGAGGTTCACTTTCTTACACCGTCATCAAGGAGGTTTCCGAAAACTTCATCCATGCACAGTTCAAAGAAATTGTGGTTTCAATCCTCGATGATGGAAACACCATTCGATTTGCTGACCAAGGACCCGGTATCGAGGAGAAGGAAAAGGCGCAGCAGCCCGGATTCACCTCGGCAACCGAGCCGATGATCGAATATATCCGCGGAGTTGGATCGGGCCTACCCATCGTGCGGGATTACATTGACAGCCGCCATGGAACCATCACCATAGAAGATAACCTGCGCGCTGGGTCGGTTGTGACAATAAGCCTACGCAAACCTGATCCCGACCCCATCCAACAACATCAACCCAACCCAGCAGCTTCATTCATCCCCCTGCAACCGTTGAGCGATCGGGAAAAGCAAGTGCTCCTTGCCATAAGCAAAAAAGGGATTGCGAGCATCACCGAATTATCGCAGCAGATGGAAATCGCAGCTTCTTCCATTCACAGCGTACTTTCAAAACTCGAACAAGCTGGTTTGGTTGAAAAAACATCAGGCAAGAAGCGCACCCTTACCGAGATCGGCCACGAAGCAGTCGCTCGAATCTCTTA
Organism: uncultured Eggerthellaceae bacterium; assembly: GCA_964402005.1. Lineage (GTDB taxonomy): Bacteria > Actinomycetota > Coriobacteriia > Coriobacteriales > Eggerthellaceae > CAYOBD01. The sequence goes on along the minus strand of CAYOBD010000005.1, from coordinate 6,643 downwards.
GATGCCAAGAATCACAAGGACGCAGCCCTCTTATCATTTTCATATATTCCTATAAATAAATCTCATAGATGATGAGAGAAATATCCCCTTGTCATCCAACACACACGGCCTGTTTCATCATCCATTCGGTTATACTCTTTACCCATCCGAATGCGCGGGAGGTGCAAATACGATGAATGCGAACGAGCTCCAAAACAAGTGGCTCGATGTATGCAGGCAAATACTGTCTGATCCCACCATACAGCCGGCGCAATTCAATGCTTTCGTCGCCCGTCTCAAACCGCGCGCTATGAGCAGCGGCTACATGATGCTCACCACCGACGATGAATTTATAAAGACCTGGATTGAAAAACACTATATAGAACAAATCAAGCAAGCTCTGCTCGAGATAACCGGAATTGAATACCATATTGATATCGAAGTGGACCCCAACCAGGCACCGCAGGAGGAAAGCAATCCCATAACCGCCGACAGACTCCTGAGCAATGATTCCGAAGAGGAAAGCAAATCGGAAAAAATCGAATCTCAGCAAGATGCAGTACAAGAGAAGAATGAAGAGGATGCCAAACCTCAGCAAACAAATAAGACTCCTGGCTTGACATCCTATACATTCTCGAATTTCGTCATCGGAGACTCAAATAACATGGCTTACTCGATGGCGGTATCCGTTGCAGAAGAACCAGGAAATCCCCTGCTCAATCCTTTGTTTATCTATGGGAAATCCGGACTGGGAAAAACCCATTTGCTCCGCGCCATCCAAAACTACATCATGGAGACGCGCCCGGAGCTGCGTACCATCTACGTGGATTCAGCTGAATTCTTGAGCGACTACATCGACGCAAGAATCGACCATGATAAGGATAAAACGAGTTATCAACGCTTCAAGAAAACGTATGAACAGGCTGATGTGCTGCTTATAGACGATGTTCAATACCTGCAAGGGAAGACCCAAACCCTCGATATCGTTTTCCAGATCTTCAAAACCATGATCGATGCTGGTCACCAGGTTGTCCTTTCCGCTGACCGAGCTCCTAAGAACATCGATATCGACGAACGCTATCGCAGCCGTTTCAATATGGGTGGGACGTTTGATATCCAACCTCCCGAATTTGAAACGAAGCTGGGCATCATTAAGAACTTTGTCGAGGAATACCGCATAACAAGCGGACAGGACGATTTCGTATTGCCGGAAGAAATAGAGCGTTATATTGCGGAGAATTCAAGTTCCAACATCCGCGAACTGAAAAGTGCGGTAACGAAGATCATCTTCCGCATGACTTCGCTCGACGACCAATTGACAATCGCAGAGGTACGCGACCTGCTTGAAAACCATTTTTCAGGCGGCACGATGAAGAAGCTCTCCGTAATCGATATCCAAAAACAGGTTGAGTCTTATTACAAGGTAAGCCACACCGACTTGATTGGGAAGAAGCGCTCGCGCAATATCGTATATGCACGTCAAGTGGCAATTTACCTTTGTCGGCAAATGCTCGATCTTCCTTTCAAATACATCGCCATGCAGTTCGGCAACCGCGACCATACGACCATCATGCATTCCGTCAACATCGTCTCTGAACGCGTCGCGGAAAATCGCGAAATGCGAGAGGAGATAGAGAATATCAAGCGATTTATACACGATATGTGATTTTTTGAATGTGGATTTCCCTGTGAAAACCGTTTGATATCCGAAGGAATATTGGGGTAAAGAACCTGAACAAACGAATTCGAACATTTGAACGTGGGATGGATGATGCCTCAATCCACAAACAAAGAAAATCATTCCTGGCTTGAGGCATGCGGTTTTGCAGTTTTCCACACTTTGCACTTTTCTTATTAATACAACAATCTCCAAACTTATATGAAGAAGAATACACAGCGGAAAACGCGGCTGCATGCAGCCGCGCGCATCACAATATGGGAATTTGTTGACCTATAATGTGCTCCACTGACGAATCCATTCGAATTCGAAGGAGCTCCTTCCATGAAGATAAGTATCAACCAATCGACTCTCTCCGAAACCCTTTCCGTTGTTCAAAAGGGCGTATCTCCTCGATCAACGCTTCCCGTACTTGCTGGCATCTACATGGAAACAAAGGGTGACCAGGTTGTTTTTCAATCTACCGATCTGGAGCTTTCCATTCGTTGCGCTGTACCGGCGCTCGTCGAAGAGCCTGGCAGCACCGTGCTTCCCGGAAAGATCCTCGGTGATATCGTCAAGAATCTATCCGATGCTGCGGTTCATATCCAAACGGATGATTATGGGGCGGTCATAACCTGCGACCAGTCGTCGTTTTCCATCAAGTGCATGGATCCTGTTGATTTTCCGCTGTTTCCTTCTCTTCAAGAGGAGCAATCTGTCATCTTGCCGTTCGATGATTTTTCCCGTATGGCGAAGAAGGTGTTCCGTGTAGCTTCGAAAGACGAGACCCGCGCAATACTCACGGGAGTGTTGATAGAAGTTGCTGGCGGTACCATGAGAATGGTTGCGACGGATTCTTATCGTCTTGCTGTTGCCGAAGCATCCTGTCCGGCTCCTGAAAAGGATTTCTCTGCTGTTTTGTCGGGATCGTTCATTGCTGATCTTGCCAGTCTTGCGCGCACGGGCGATGATATCCGCATCGGCCTTGCAGAGAATCAGATCGTTGCCTCATATGGTGAAACGACATTCGTTAACCGCCGCATTGAAGGAAATTATCCCAATTATCGCCAGCTTCTTCCAAATACATGCGCAACGATATGCACGGTTGATCGCCAAGCGCTGCTTGCAGGTGTGCGCCGTGCTTCTCTTCTTGGAAAAAGCGGCGTCCGCGTGAGGTTTGCCGTTGATTCCCTAACTCATACCATCCAGCTTTCCTCTAATTCCCAGGATGTGGGATCGACGCAAGAAACAGTCCGCTGCCAAGTGGAAGGTTCAGATATAGAAATTGGATTCAACAGCTATTACGTTTCCGAAGGACTTGCTGCCATGGATTCTTCGGAAGTGACATTCGAACTGCAGGCACCGGTCAAACCAGGCATCTTCCGTGCTACAGGAGAAGAAAAATACCTGTATCTGGTAATGCCCGTGAAAATGAACTGACGTATGGCGCTGGAAATTAGAGAACTACGTTTTCGTAATTTCAGGAATTATGTAAACCTGGAATTAGATGGTCTCGGCGAGCTTGTAATATTAGTCGGCCCCAACGGTTCGGGAAAAACAAACATCCTCGAAGGCATTGACCTTCTTACATCTGCGTCTTCTTTTCGCCATCCTATGATTGAGCAGATGATTTTCGATGGTGCTGATTGTGCTGTACTCAGATTGCATGGAGAAGGCGACGGCCGCGTTCTCGAAAGCGAATTAGAGCTCCAAAAGGGAAAGAAAAAGTATTCGCTTAATGGGAAGCAGAAAAGCACAGCCGATATGAAGGGAGTGCTGCCTTCTGTCACATTCGTTCCCGATGATCTTAATCTTGCGAAGAAATCGTCTTCCATAAAAAGGGAAATGATTGATGATTTGGGATGCCAGCTCACGCGCAACTACTATGTAGTTAGGCGCGATTATATGAAAGCGCTCCGCTATAAAAACAAGCTTCTCAAAGAAGAAGCGCATGAAATGTTGCTTGATAGCATAGATGAGACGCTTGTTACTTGCGCCACTCAGCTTTGCTATTACCGCTATGAGTTGTTTCGCCGGATGGTTCCGCTTGTTGCGGACAATTATGGAAGAATCTCTTCTTCTCAGGAAGAATTCAGCGCAACATATATTCCTTCTTGGATTTATTTGGGACATGAGGATAAAGAATCCGAAGTGCCTTTCAAGAAAAGGGAGGGGATATCGCGCGAATCCATTCGCATGGCGCTGGAGCAATCTCTCGTACATTGGCATACGGAAGAAATCAAAAGAGCGAGGGCGCTGGTAGGACCCCATAACGATAAGATCGGTTTTTTCCTGAACGACCGCGCCGCTGCGGATTTTGCAAGCCAAGGTCAACAACGCAGCATCGTCCTTGCATGGAAGATGGCAGAAGTCGATGTGATTCGCCAATCGCTTGGAACATATCCTGTGCTCCTTCTTGACGATGTCATGAGCGAACTCGACACCGAGCGTCGGGCCCTTTTGATAGAACTGGTCAGGCAAGAGGTTCAAACGTTCATAACTGCGACCGATCTGTCATATTTTCCGGCGGATATCGTAGATAAGGCGAAAGTTATCAGGTTGCCTATCACATAAGTTTTAAATTGCACTCTTTTAATCCACCCGTCTGAGCCGCTCGATGGTATCTTCTCAGTTATGAAATTGAAATCTGCCATACAAAACGAGATCGATTGCCTGGCCGAAGGCGATGATAAATCACGCCTGTTGGCGCGTTCGTTGCAGGTGCAAGAACGTTATAAGCAAGTGATTCAGAAGGTATATCGCTCAAATGCCCAGTTGTTTTTAGATCATACGAACTCTGTTTACATCTTGGATAAAGACGGATGCAGGACGCTGATAGTCTATGTAGACGAAAGCATCTATGCCGCAGAATTGAACGCGCAACGTGAACTCATCCGTTTGCATATGCATCAGATGTTCTCAGAAGATGTGCAAGTATTCGATATCAAGGTATCGCGGCGCGAGTATAAGAAGAAGCATCCTTATAAAGATGTGCATGACGGCTTTGACGATATCTCTCCCGTCCAGGATTGCTGCGTCCAGGCGCTTACCTCGGATAGGGAAGAGTATATAGAGAAGACGCTATCGGCTGTGGATGACCAACGTTTGAAAGAATCGTTGAAAAAAGCAATGACAGCCGATTTGAAGCGCCAAAAAGAAAAAAAGTGAAAATTTTGTCGAGTTATATCAGAATTGCGGTGTTAGAGCCTATTTCAAAGGTGTTTCCCAGCGAAAAAAAATGCATAAACCATTAATTCATGATACAATTCAATTGCCCACCACAACATATGGTGGGTGCGCCTTAAGGGATTGAACCGTTGGAGAGCGTCTCCACCGGTTCATATTTGGGTTAAGGGGAGTCTGCAATTTGCCCATGCCCAATAAAGCGCACTATAACGAGCCCGAAAAATGCAGATCAAAAGGAGCGTGACGTGGCTACCAATTCCGATGCGCATTATGGTTCCGATGACATCAAGGTCCTTAAGGGCCTGGAGGCTGTGCGCAAACGCCCTGGCATGTATATCGGATCGACGGGTCCTTTGGGACTTCATCATCTTGTATATGAGGTAGTCGACAATTCAGTCGATGAGGCACTTGCGGGTTTTTGCGACCATATTCAGGTATTCATCCATCCCGATAATTCCATTACGGTTATAGATAACGGCCGTGGCATCCCAGTTGAACGCCATAAAACTGAGAAGATGTCGACTGTCGAGGTGGTGCTTACCATTCTGCATGCTGGCGGCAAGTTCGGCGGCGGTGGATACAAAGTATCCGGCGGCCTGCATGGCGTAGGCGTCTCGGTCGTGAATGCGCTGTCAGAGAAGATGGTCGTGGATGTGCGGCGTGACGGCAAAGAATACGAGATCGAGCTTGAGCGCGGCAAGACTGTCACGAAACTGCACGAGGTCGGACGCTCGCGCAAGACCGGCACGACGGTTACCTTCTGGCCCGATCCCGAGATTTTCACCGACACCTGCATATATGATTTCGACACGCTGCAGACGCGCTTCCGCGAGATGGCTTTTCTGAATAAGGGTCTGAAGATCGAACTCACCGACGAGCGCAGCGATCCCAAGGCGCTCGATAGCGATCCGGCAGATGAGCCGCGCACCGTTTCCTTCAAGTTTGACGGCGGCATCATCGATTTCGTGAAATATTTGAACGAGGGCAAAACCATTCTCAATAAGCCCATCTATTTCGAAGCAGAAAGCGATGACGGCGCCGTCGAGGTGGCCATGCAATGGACGGAGTCGTACTCCCAAAGCGGCATCCTTGCGTTTGCCAACAACATCAATACGCATGAAGGCGGCACTCATCTGGACGGATTCAAGAACGCCGTTACGCGTACGATCAACGATTATGCGCGCAGCAAGGGCATCTTGAAGGAGAAGGATTCTAACCTGAGCGGCGATGACTGCCGCGAGGGGCTTTCCGCCATCATCTCGGTGAAACTGCATGAACCCCAATTCGAGGGCCAAACCAAGATGAAGCTTGGCAACACAGAGATTCGCGGACTCGTGCAATCGGCTGTGACCAAAGGCCTGGCTGAATACCTCGAGGAAAATCCGGCGCCGGCCAAGCGTATTGTGAACAAGGCTTCCCAGGCTCTGAAGGCTCGCGAAGCCGCCCGTAAGGCGCGCGAGACGGCGCGACGCAAAAATGTGCTCGACTCGTTCAGTCTGCCGGGCAAGCTTGCAGACTGCTCATCGCGTGACCCCTCGCTCTCCGAAATCTTCATCGTCGAGGGTGATTCCGCAGGTGGCAGCGCTAAGCAGGCCCGCGACCGCAAATACCAGGCCATTTTGCCGCTGCGCGGCAAGATTTTGAACGTAGAGCGCGCAGGTATGCACCGCTCGCTCTCGAGCGACACCATCACATCGTTGATTACAGCGATCGGCTGTGGCATCAGCGATGATTTCGATGCTGATAAAGCGCGTTACCATCGCATCATCATCATGACCGATGCCGACGTCGACGGCGCGCATATCCGTTGCCTGTTGC
>CAYOBD010000004.1:10618-25442 GCA_964402005.1 uncultured Eggerthellaceae bacterium | reverse complement strand
CCTCGAGCAACGAAGAAGGCAAAGAGGCCCCCGAAGGCGAGCAAGCCGCATGACGGACGACCGCAGAACATATCGGCAGCCGGAATACCGCCCTGATGCAAATAGGCGCTCCAGCGACACTGCTTTGCCGCGGGGAGGGGGCGCCACGCGCAGTTCCGCACGACGCGAACGTGCCAGCGGTACGTTCGCCGAAGCAGGACTGTCTGGGCATGGCGCCCCCTCCCCGCGCAGGAGCGCGCAACCTGAAGCGACTCCGCAGAAAAGCAGAAAACCCGAAAGCGCTCCGCAAAGCGGCACCCCGCGCCATCGCCAGCCCGTTCCCGCTTACAAGCGCAAGATTGCGCAGTGGCGTCGCTACGGCGTAACGGCCTGCACCATCATCATGCTGGTCGGCTGCATACTCGGTTGGGCGTTTTTCCTGCGCCCCACCACCTCGGCATTCGAGAAGCGCGACCTGACCCCTTGGCCCGAATTCAATGCGGAACGCTTCCTTGACGGTTCTTTCTTCGAGGACTTATCGCTGTGGTACGCCGACACGTTCCCATTCCGCGACGCGCTCGTGCAAATGGATGCAGCCGTTGACAACCTATTCGGCTTCCAGCCCCAAACGCAGATGTACGGTGGCAACGTGGTGGCAGACGAATTACCGCCCATCGACGGGAACACACCCGCCAGCGTAGAAGAAGACACTTCCCCCGCCGTCAAGGACGAACCGGTTGAGAAGCCCGATGAGCGCGCACTGCAAGAAGACATTCAGGGCAATATCATGAACGGCCTCTATGTGGAAAACGGCGCCGCCTATAGCGTGTATTACTTCCTCGATGAGGCTGTGCAGGATTACTGCGCCGCAATCAACCGCTGCGCTGAACGGCTGGACGGCGTGGCGACCGTCTACTCGGTGCTCGTCCCCAACAACTCAGGCGCCAAATTGGACGAAGCGGTGCTCGAGCAATTGGGCGGCAGCGACCAGAAGCAAGCACTCGATTATTTCTATAGCCTGATGAGCGACAAAGTTAAAGTCGTAAAAACCTACGACGCTTTGCGCGCGCATCGCGATGAATACACGTATTTCCGGACCGACCACCACTGGACGCAGCTGGGCGCCTATTACGCATATGTGGAATTCTGCAAGGCGAAAGGCATCGAGCCGTCGGACATCACCAAATGGGAGCAGCATGACTACGAGCCGATGCTCGGTTCGTTCTACCAGGAGCTTTGGCTCGATTCCATGGCAGAGAACCCCGATGTGCTGCACGCCTACGTACCGTCGGGCACCAATAGCATGACCAGTTGGGACGAATACGGAAACGAGTACGAGTACGCCATTGTCGCCGATGCCACCGACTATGACCCCAATGCGAAATACATGGCATTCATCGCTGGCGACCAGATGCTCTCAAAGATCGAGAATCCCTTGGTTACCGACGGCTCAAGCTGCCTGGTGGTGAAAGACTCGTACGGCTGCGCCTTCGTGCCCAACCTGGTCGACAACTACCAGACTATCTGGATCATCGACTTCCGCAAATACAACGAGGACATCCCCGAATTCGTCTACGAAAACGGCATCAAGGACGTCATCTTCCTGAACAACATGACCATCGCCGGCACCGACACCGCCGCCGCACAGCTGCTCTCGCTCATGGGCTAGCAGCTCCTTGTTGGAGCCGCCACGCTGCCTTATTGTCAGGATGCCCCGCTTTGATGCCGGGACATCCTCTCCGCCTTGTTGTCGGAGCCGCCCCTCCGTCTTATTCTGCGCAAAAGCAAAGGGACCCCGAAAACTCGGGGCCCCTTCGTTGCTTCTTTCCGCTCTTGGCTTACTGCTGCGGTTTGGGAGTGCCGCACTGCATGCAGAAGTTGCCGGCGTTCTGCGTGCCGCACTGCGGGCAGAACCAGCCTGCGGGAGCCGGCTCGGGCTCGGGCTTCTTTGTGCCGCACTGCATGCAGAAGTTGCCTGCATTCTGCGTGCCGCACTGCGGGCAAGCCCAGCCGTCGGCCGGTACAGCACCGGCCACAGCGCCGACTGCAGCACCCTGCTGCGGGAACGGCTGCGAACCAAAGCCGCCGCCCTGCGCCATTCCGTAAGCATTCTGCGGTTGCTGCTGATAGCCGCCACCGCCCTGCTGGAACATCTGAGCTGCCTGGCCGCCGCCCATGTTGCCGGCCATGCCCATGCCCATGAACGCACCGATGGCGCCGTTCTGGTTGTTGGCCGCATCGCGCATCGCGTCGCTCGTGGCCGCAGCGATGTTGGCCGCCGCCATGTTCGGGTCGCGCAGAACTGCAGCTTGTTGCAGGTTCTTGATACGCGCTTCGTCTTCCTCGGACAGCGTGATGGAATTGATTCCGAACACTGCGACCTCGATGCCGCGGCGCTCACGCCAATCCTCGGACAGCTCGTCGTTCAGGAAGTCCGCCAGCTCGGCCGTATGGGCCGGGATGGCGCTGTAGCGCACGCCGATCTCGGAGATGCGGGCCAGCGCCGGCTGCAGAGCCGTAAGCAGCTCGCTCTTCATCTGCGAATCGATGCGGTCGCGCGTATAGGGCGCTTCCACGTTGCCGCACACGTTCTTGTAGAACAGCAGCGGGTCGACCAGCTTGTAAGAGTACTCGCCGTTCAGACGCACGGCCGAGTCAAGGTCGAGGCCCAAGTTGGCATCCACCACGCGGAACGGAATCGGCGAAGAGGTGCCGTACTTGTTCCCGTAGATCTCCTTGATGTTGCAGAAGTAGATGCGCGGGTCCTTGCCTGTGTCGCCGCCGAACGTGAAACGCTGGCCGATACGGATGAACGTGTTCTTGATTCCCTCGCCCAAACCACCGTAGAAGATCGACGGCTCAGTGGACGTGTCGTATACGAACTGGCCGGGCTCGGCGCAGACTTCCACGATCTCGCCGCTCTCGACGATGATCATGCACTGACCCTCGTTGACGGCAATGACCGAGCCGTTCGAGATGATGTTGTCCTCGCCCTTCGTATTCGAACTGCGCCCCTGCGACGAGATGCGCTTCTGACCCTTTACTGCCAACGTGTTCTCATTGAGCACGTCCGAATCGCAGTAGAAGAAGTCACGCCACGAGTCGGCCAATACGCCGCCCGCAGCACCCACAATCGACTTGATCAATCCCATAAGCTGACACCGATCCTTCCTGCCGCATCAAGCGCTGCGGCCGCGCCTTTTGCACACGATACTATGATACCGCATCCACCTAGAATTTGCCGCCGCCAGACGAGCTGAAGCCGCCGCCTCCGCCGCCGCCCCAGCCGCCGCCTCCGCCGCCGCCTCTGTCCTCGTTGCGCGGGGTGGCGATAACCGAGGAATTGATAAACGTATCCTCGGAGACGGTCAGCACAAGGCTCGACTCATCCAGATAATCGCGCGCTTCGGTCTTCTCCCTGGCGGTCTTCATCTTGCTCTTCATGCTGCTCACCACGATGATCGCGATAATCAGCGGAATGACGAGGATGATGCCGATGCGCAGCGCATAATCCATCGCATCGAGAGGCTTTCCGGGCGTACCTTTCTGCGCGTAGTACTCGAGCTGATCGCCGATGTCGTTGTAGTAGGCTTCCGCAGCACCGAACCAGTCGTTATCGCCCAAGTAGCTGGTGACGTCATCTTCCATGCTGGAAATGCCGCTGTCGCTGAAGCTGTACGAACCCTGACCATAGGCGATGGTCACATAGTCGCGTGAATCTGCGGCAACCACGAACATGATGCCGTCCTTGCCCGGCCCCAGACCGAGCGAGTGGTCCACGTAATATCCGGTGGCATAGCGCGTGCGCTCATCCGACGACGGATTATAGTTGCCGTTCATCGTTCCCGTAGTCAAGAAGTACACGCCCATGCCGTACTGCTTCGCCAGGCTCTCGGCCGTGCTTTCCAATTGGCTGTACTCGCTTGACGAGAACAAGCCATACTCGTCGAACACATACGTCGACGGTGCAGCTTCGTTCATCCAATCGCCCGTCGCGTTCTGACCGGCGGAGTAGCCATCGCTTTGCGTCGTAGGCTGATAGCTCTCGGTGGTTTCAGCTTCTTCGGCATCCTCGTCGCCGTCGGCGTACTCAACCGTCTCTTCCTCAACGGTAACCTCAGTATTATTGTCACCTTCTGTGCCGAAGTTGCTGAACTGGTCGGCTATACCCTTGCTGTCCGTTGCTTCGTCAGCAAACGACATGATAGGCACGCACGCCAGCGAGGCGCCCAGAACGACAGCGAACAGGATGCTTACGAGTTTCGTCATTTTCGTCATCTTAAGCACCCCCTTACCAACCCAGCAGGAACGTGACCAGGAACGCGAAGATGGCCGCGAGCGGCAGGAAGGTGAGTAAGAAGTATTTTGCCGTCTTTCCTCCATCAACAGGCAAATCTCCGATGAGCTTACCCGTTTGCCCGTTCATAGCGAACAGGTAATCCTTCCCGCTCCACTTGGTATGCAGCATCCATACCGGCAGCAACGCATACGAGACGCGGTCCCATTCCATGCCGGAGCTTGACGAAGCCACATCTATCTCCATGTAGCCCGTCGCCGTACCCATCATCGCTTCCACGCACGTGTTGCCCGCGCGCTTTTTCGCACGATCCTCGCACTGCTCCGCATCTTGGTCATAGCGGTCGGTCAGATAACCTGGCAGATAGGCCACAGAGAACGGCTCGAGCTCCCGATAATCGAAGGGCTCGATGGCGTCCATGTGCGCATCGGGCATCTTCGTGGAGCCGTCCACGGGAATGAGTTTGTATTCCATATGCCCGGCACGGCGCAGTATATAGTGGTCGGTCTTCACGTAGTTGTTCTTGTGGTCAGCCCAGGCCGTCGTATTGCGCGCGTTGAACGTCACATCCGCCGTACCACGACCCGAATACAGCCAGAACGGCACGTATACGCCCTGGATTTCTTCCAGATGATTGCCTTCGGTGAAGCCGTTCGGAAGCAAACGCTTACCTTGGTAGTACTTCTTCAGAGCTGCAATCGCAGCCTTCTTGTCAAGCTTGAACGGGATAACGTAATCAGGCTTGAGCAAATCGGACAGCTGCCCGGGCAGCACCGCATTGTTGCCGCAGTACGGGCAGGTGGTGACCGCTGTCACAGCATCGACCATCAGCTGGGCACCGCATGTCTGGCAGTTGTAGGCGCGCATCGCCGCGGATTCCTCGTCATGCCATTTGGAACGCGCCAGATAATCCTGGATCGGATCGCCCGTGGATTCGATGGGAGCCACATCCACGCGAGCCGCCTGTGTCGTGGAGGCCTGCGCTGCTGTCGGCATCGCCACACCACCGGCCAGCACCGCATCGATCTGGGACTGGAGCTGATCTGCGGAAAGCCCTTTGGCAGCTCCGTCATTCAGAATCTGGTAGACGGCCTGCACCTGTTCGTCGGTCATCTTGTTCGGATCATAGCCCGCCTGCTTCAAGCGATCGCCAGCAGCTTTCCTGTCGGCTTCAGCCTGCTTGGCTGCATATAGCTGCTCGATTTGCTCGACTGGGAAAAGCGAGCCGCAGAATTCGCAACGCAGCTGACCTGTTGCCCCGTCGAAATCGAGCTTGCCATTGCAGCTCGGGCATTGGTAGGTCGTGGTTTGGGCCATATGCTACCTCCCTTTCGAAATGCACAGGCCCATAATACCGCACTGGGGCGACCGAAGTGGTCTGGCTGTTTGCATCCATTACCTTGAAGATGCCCGACCCAGATGCATCGCGCACGCAACATAGTGAGAGCAGGCGGTCTACGCCCATGTCGCGCTCAACGGAACCGTTATCGCTGCGGCATTCCGTTTATGCTCTTGCAGCTCGCGAAGCAGACGGCTCCCGCCATGCAGAGGCAGAACACAACACCAGCCGCAAGCCCTACGTTGGCGAAATCGGGACCGAGAAGTGCCTGGACAAGGAAGGATCCCGTGAACGACCCAAGGTTCTGCAGCGTGATCATCACGCCCATAGCTTTCGTCTTCAAACTTGGATACGGAAGCGAGCGCATAAGGGCAACCACGCCGAGTCCGGAACAACCCAAAGTCGTAAGCCCCATGACCACGGCGGCAACCCACATTGCCCAACCGGCGTTCGTATACATGATAACGACGCAAGGTCCTGCGCATGCAAGCGCTATGACAAGCAGAAGGCGCGTCCTACCCGTACGGTCGGAAAGCACGCCGAATAGGGGCGACGATATGATCGACAGCATGACGGGCACGGTGCTCGCAAAGCCCGAGACAGTCGCATCTGCACCTTGAAGCTGAAGAAGCGTCGGCACATAACCGAGCACGGCAAGCAGGCTCACATTGAACATCGCAAAACCCAAAAAGCACAGCACGCAATCGCGATGCAGCAGGTCGCGGTAACGCGGTTTGTAGCCATCGTTCGTCGAGTAGCGGATAGGCGCACCGGCGCCTGCTCCCTGTATATCTGTTTCGGCTCCGCCCTTTCCAGCACCCGACCGGGCATGGGCGACTTCCTTGCCGCGCCGCGAACCCTTGCCCCGGTTGTAATGCGTCGGGTCCTTGACCATGATGAACATCAGCACGGTGGCAAGTATGGCGAAAGCCGCATCAAGCATCCACAGGAACGGCTGGCCCATAGCATCGAATACTCCGGGCACATAGAGTGCCGCGATCGTGGCGCCGAGCGATCCCCATACAGCCCAGATGCCCATCGCCGTGCCCACACGCTGCGGATTGACGCAGCTTTCGATGATCACGGGACCTATCACGGCGCAGGCGCACTCCCCGATGCCCTCCATGCCACGCGACATCAGAAGCAGCGGATACCACGTCGTAAGCGATCCGATAATCGATCCGGCCACCGCGCACACCGTGGCGCACAGCGTCACCTTAAAAGGACCGATCTTTTGGCAAAGCAGGCTCACAGGAACAGACATGATGGCACCCATGAGCAGGAATATCGACATGAGCCAGGTACCTTCTACCGCATCCATGCCGAACAAATCCATCAGCGGTATCAGAATCGTCGGAGTCTTGTACTGCATCAGAGCCATCGTCAATGGCACGAGCATCACGAAGATGCCGACCACGACGTAATTCTGGTAACGACGCGGCTCTTGCTGCCCCGCACCGTGTTCTATGGCATGCTCAGTCATCGACTTACCAACTTTTCCAAATAAGGCAGACGCCGGGCATCTGCCTTATCGTTCTTGTAGCAAACTTCATCAGTTTAGCCAATCATATGCATCTCGCCCCACCATGTCGCCAATTGCACAAAAAAACGGGCCGAAGGGTTTCCTTCAGCCCGTCCGTTTCGATTCCTTGTATCGGTCCGCCAGCGCTTGGCGGCTTGTCGACGTCGGCCCTCCGACACTAGGCGGCTTGTCTGCACCGGTTTGTCTACGCTAGGCGGCTTGTCTGCATCGGCGTGCCGACGCTAGGCAGCTTTCTTTTCGGCTTCAGCGCTCTCGCCAGCTTCCGCAGATCCATTCGAATCGCTTCCGCCTGACTGACCATGCTGGGCTGCCCACTCGTCACGCTCGGCCTCCTTTTCGGCTTTCGTTTGGGCAGCCTTCTCCTCGGCTTCCTTCTTTGCCTGTTCGTGTGCCGCATTAGCCTGTCCGGCCAAATCGGCATCGAGCGCTTGCAGTGCCGCCCGCAGCTCCTGGAGTTCCTCCCGCGGCTTGGTGGGATCAATCGCCTCGACAAGGCCCAGCGTGTGTTCGATTCCATCTACCTGACCATCGATGAAGTCGAGACTGAGTCTCATGTCGTCGTATTCCTTTTCGGCTTGCGTTACAGGCACGGCAACCTCACCGTCCTCATGGGCTCCCGGAGGATCGATGATGTAGAGCGACCACAACGCAGCGCCGATCATGACCACTACGACGAACACGACGTTCATCACGTCTTCGCGGATCCTCGAGAACAAATACTCCATCAGCGGATACACGAACCAGGTGATGATCGACGCCGCAGCAGCGAATGCGAGCGCATTCTGCAAGCATACCTGCCCCATGATGTTGCAGAACTGATCGGAGTAGTCCCACAACTCGTGGTTCGGATTCACGATCAGACCGGAGAAGAACTCGATCAAGCTGCAGAACAGCCCGTTCACCACGAAGCTAATGGCATAGGGCACCAGCGGAATCTTGATTACCTTGCGCATCTTCTGCAACAGCGGATACAGGGCAACGGCGATCAGGACAACGGCGATGCCCTCCATGGCAAACGGATAGAGCAAGTCGCGCCACAGCATCGTGTTGGTGGGGTCGTATCCGCCATCCACCAAACCGAGCCTGATGAGCTGGCACATGCCGGCTTCCATCCAGTGGCCCACCTCGGAGAAGATGAAGAAGTACATGATGCAGTTGCGAACGAACGGCCAGCTTTTGCGGCTGATAACAAGCCCGTCCGTTTTCTTCGCACTATCCTTAAACGAAAACGAGTTGACAAGCGTTGCCTTCACACGCCGCGACAATGCGAAATAGAAGATGAGGAAGATGTAGAACGTTGCGTTTCCGCCGATGTTGAATATGTTATATGTCCCCGTAGCCAACCCATATACCGTCGGCGCCACAATGCCGAATATAGCCATGCAGATGACAAAGGGGCGCCCGACCTTGTAGCGGTTGAGGAAGAACCAGAATGCCACGCCCTCCAGAACGATCATGATCCAGGTGATGATGTTGTTCGAATCGTAAATGACCGTATCACGCGAGGTCATAATCAGGGAGAACAGGACAACAACGATATGGATGGCGAATGCGATCTGCACAAAACGCATGAAGCCCATCCGATTCGGCGCGCTGAATTTGATGGCTTCGTAGGCTTTCCGCGCCGACTTCGTCGCAGCCTTATGGTCGCGGTTGGCCGTCTTGCGCGCCTCTTTTTCCTTTGCGCGCGCCTCTTTCGCCTTCGCGCGGTCACCGCTCTTCGAGGCGATAACGCTGATGCGCATTGCCTCGTCGGCTTCAACGTCGGCCTCCATGGCGATACCTGCCATGGCCACAGCTTCGGCAGCATCAAGCTGCGCCATCTGCGTAATCTTAGCGCGCTCGACTTTGCCGGTCTTATAGGCAGATTCGACCGCCATTTCGGCATCCTCGAGCGCCTTCAGCTTCGCATCGATGTCATTGAACTCAACCTCAACCTCGGTTTCAACTGAAGAATCCCGCTCAGCCTCGACTCCAGCCCCAGAATCCACCTTCACCTCTTCTTCAGGCTCGACTTTTGGCTTATTCTCGCGATCCGCCATCTCGTCCCTTTCGTCAACCTAACTACAAGTGGGATAAAACCCTCGGAGGATTCTATCCCACCAAACTTACCTCAAACAATCCAGGCCATTCAAAACACCCCAGATCACCAGGTGAAATCATTGAAGATGCCTACGGCGCACCGAATTCGCCCGCCTGTGCTGTTGTGCACACTTTGGTGCACTCATGGCAAAGCAAGGACAAGGGCGGCATGCTGCAAGAGACCGCAGCGTCAACCCGCTTCACGCCGCAAACGCGCGGAATTCCTTATTCGAATGTCAGGATCTTGCTGAATCCCGTCATGTCGAACACGTCCATAACATCGGGCACCACGTTGCGGAACACAAGCGAACCACCCGCCGTCGCACGCTTTTGCATAGCGACGATGACGCGCAGGCCAGCCGATGATACGAAGTCGCAAGCAGCCATATCCATGGCGATATCGTTCACGCCCTTTGCGTACAGGTCATCGGCAAACGCCTCGAGCTGCGGTGAGGTCGTCGTATCCAAGCGACCTTCCAGAGCTACTACCGTAGGGATTCCCTCTTCGCGAATGATAATCTCCATTAGTGCGATCCTTTCTTCAGGCAACTACCAAACTATACCGCAAACACGCAGGATTTCACTCAAGACTCGCAAGCAATTTGCCCTGCCCCGAAGAGCCCTGGCATCCTCCGTGCAGCAAAACCGCAATGCTTCTTCTACCACCTCTTCTTGAGCGTAACGACGTTGCTGTTTCCAACACGCTCGTAACTCATCTCGTCAACGCTCTTCTTAGCCATAAGGATTCCCAAGCCGCCAATCGGCACATCCATAATGTCGTCGGGCGTGACAGCATCGGGCTTGGCTAGCGGATCGAACGGGATTCCATCATCGACAATATTGATTGTCACGCTGGGCGGGTCAGCACTGTACGTGAAGCAGATGCGCGCCGTGCCAGGATTGTCGAACGCAGCATCGGGATACGCGTAGTTCGCTACGTTGACGAACATCTCCTCAACGGCGACTTCAAGCTGCTTCTGTGTCTTGACCGGGCACAGACGCCGCTCCAACTCAGCTCGGATGAATTCCGTTACGTTCGGCAGCTCGGCAAGAGTTGCCGACACGACCAACGTCGTAGTTACCTCGGGCGGTACGCCCACTTCAAGAGAAAGCATGGTGATGTCGTCGGATTGCTCGGCGCCACACGCATGGGCCGCCACGTCCTCGCGTACGGCGTTGATCAGCTTGCGCGGATGCATGTCAAAATGTTCGTTCATTAACGCCTCCAGACGGCTTTCGCCATACAGCTCTCCGTCAACGTTCATCGCCTCCGTCACACCGTCAGTATAAATGAAGAACTCATCGCCGATGGTGCAGTCGATTTCATACGGCTCATACGTGAAACCATCGAACAGCCCTAGCGGAAGCCCAGAGATCTCCTTGAGCCAGTGCCAGGCACCGTTCTGCCATAGGAGCGGCGGGTTGTGGCCGGCGTTCACGTATGTCACATGGCCAGTTGGATAGTCGAGAATGCCTGCGAACACGGTCACGAACATGCCCGCATCATTGCCGTCGCACAGCTGGCGGTTCGCATTCTCCACGGCCTCGCCCAGCTCCAACCCGGCACGCATGTAATCGCGCAGCAGCGTCTTCGCAGTCATCATGAACAAAGCCGCCGGCACGCCCTTGCCGGATACGTCAGCGAGCACAAATCCGAGTTGACCGCCTTCCGATCCGCTATTTTCCCCGATGAGGAAGAAATCGTAGAAATCACCGCCGACCTCGCGTGCAGCATGCATGCTGGCGTAGATGTCGAAGCTGCGGATGTCGGGGAATGGGGGGAACGTACGTGGAAGGACGCTTTCCTGGATGGCTTTCGCCGTGTTGAGCTCGGCCTCCATACGCGTCTCGGCCTCGGCGATCCATCCGCGCAGTGCATCAACCGTGGTATTGATGCCTTTTGATAGCGAAGCAAACTCGCGGCTATCACGGATATCCACTTTCGCCGTAAGATCGCCGCCTGTAATCTGCGCGAGCACGCCGTTCGTCTCGTCGATACGGCGCAGCACGATGCGACCCATCATCAGAGAGAAGAACACGAACACGACAATGAGCATCACGAGCACCGACAGCGTGGTCGTAGCCATCACCGCCACGCGGGAAGCGAATACCTTCGGAGCCGGATAGATGATCATCACGGTGTAGTCGTCGATCTGCCCAACCCGCATAAACGCCATTTCCATGGAGACGTTTGCAACCAGGCCTTCTTCAATCGCACTCGTCAGGATTGCATCGCCCGATGAGCCCGATGAGCCCGATGAGCCCGATGACCCCGATGAGCCCGATGAGCCCGATGATGCGGTGTATACGGTAAGCTGCATCGTATCGGAGGAGGCAATCTGATCAAGGCGGTTCTGCCCATTCTCGCCGAGCAGGCTTTCTATTGTTGCGCCCTGCGCATATTCGTCGTCGTTGCTGAGCAGCACGATGCCATCCTTGAAGACCACGATGGTGCCATCAGCTTCCCTTTTGTAGCCGTCGAGCAAACCATCGAGGGAAAAAATCCGACGAAGCAAATCCGCACTCGACTCTTGCGCCTCCGTATCGCCCCCATTGCCGACAGGCAGATTTCCTCCACTGGTCAATTGCTCGAGCACTTGCATACGAGTTTCGTGGATACTCAGCTGATTGCATAGATACTCAATTTCGTCAGACATATCATCGTTGGCGATTTGCTTCGCCTGCTCGGTAATGGCCACGAAACTGATGCCGGCAGTAATCGCAAACACTGCCACAACGATGCCCGCCAGCCATCCACGCATAATCGTAAGCAGGCCGTGCTGACCCTCGTTGCGCGCTGCTTTGCGCACAAGAATATCCGAGACGATGCTTGCCGCAATCATCACGCCTGCATTGAATGCGAATTGAATGTCAATGCTGGCAACCAAGCTGACAGCTGCAAGGATAAGATTATGGACCTCGTTGGAGCCTAAAGATGCCAGGGAACCCTGGCCCAACACGGCTATCTGCAAGATGAACGTGAGGAACGTATTGACAAGGAAAGCCAACGTATACACGAACGCTACGATCAAGCAGATGATGACGATGTAGATGATGCGGCGCACGAGCGGCGGATTCTTGCGCAAAGCGACCGCTAACAAAAAACTTACCAAGAAGCCTATGAATACAAACAGGACCACCGACATGAGCGGCGTCACAGCCATAATCTCGTAATAGTCAAGCGGCTGCACCAATGCGTGCACGTACATCATCGCACCTGCAAACAAGCCAAGCAGCGTCCCGATGGGAATGCCAAGCAGCAAACCGCCGAGCGCAACGACCGTGAGCAGCACGTTGCCGTACGTCCTATAAGAACCCGGAGTGCCCAAGCCTACGAGTCCGAGCTGCACGAACACGAGAGTAACCACCGCAATGGCCAACAGGGCAAGCGCTCCGATTCGCACACGGCGCGGAGCCCCAGCCAAAAGCCCCTTCCAACGCATAATGCGAGGCTTGTTCTGTTTTTGCTTACGCGCCACTCAATCCTCCCTAGCTCCGAGACGAGATGGGGATGAACCTCGATCTCGCCTCAGAACCAATCCCGCCTATCGCGTACGTACGCTTCCTCGAATTGCGTCTGCGTACGCGATGCATACGTGGCGCCTTCGACAACAGCCACCACCCATACAACGGCGGCCGCCAACCCGAATGTGACGATGCCGCCCACAATGGAAGCAGCCATCATGGTAAAAGCCGTTTGATAATACCCCAAATAGAACTTATGCATGCCGAACATACCCCCGAAAAATGCCAGCAATGCAGCTACGATATGGCTTTTCTGGAATGTGGGGGTTACAGGTCCCATGGAATGCACCTGAAGGGATGGCGCGGAAGCAGCCTGCTTTTGCACTGCGTCTTCTTCCCGATGCTGACTTCCAATCATATGCCGTGCCGCCTAGTCGTCCTCATCCGCATATTCGCCGTTCATGCCCTTCACGAACTCATCCTTGAACGCAGAGAACATGCCACCAAGCTTCGCAACGTGCTCGCCTGCGGCATACGCACCCTGGTTGATTGCCTCGCCGGCTGTGGCGGCGGCTTTCTTAGCCTCAGGTTTTGCCTGATTATATGCGTTTTCCGCCTGCTTTTTCGCAGTCGCAACACCCCGGCGCGCCTTGTCGGTTACCACTGCGCTTGCCTTTCCCGCAGCCTCGGCGATTCCGCCCTTGCGCGTCTCGGACAAGCATGCCGCATCCACTATGATGGCGCCGCGTTGCGTATTCAGCGCATCCTCCGAGCCGTCGTATTCCCCCATAGGCGCCAAAGCAATACCCTGCCCGCGACGGAATCCGACAATATGTTCTGCCCGAACCATGCGTCTGCCCAGAAGCGCATCCTTCGTCTTGCCCGTTGCAATCGACAGGCTATCCACTTGGCCTGTGAACGGATCGAATAGCGCATCGTCGATGTAGCCCACCACATCGCCTTCCTCGGTCATCGCAGGCATGCCGATCCATAACACGCAGCGGTCCCAATCAACGCCGAGCGCCTTGCATGCCTCAGCACCCGTAGCCGCCGTATCGTCGCGCACTACCAGGCTGCCACCTTCGACGTCGAAGCCCCCTAACTGGACAAACAGATCCTTGCGTTTGAACATAAGCAGCCTGTCGGAGCGCTTCACCGTGAAACCCACCAAGCGGACCTCGTCAGGATGGAATATGAAATAGCGCACCTTTCCGATGCGCTTCTGATTGCGGCCATCGACGACCGTCAAGCCCGAGAGCTCTTTCGTTGAAATGGCAGACACAGCCATCCTTTCTGAGATGGTCCACCCGAACAAGGAAGCGGCACAAAGGGTATTCCCTTCGTGCCGCCCCCCGAAGCATCACTTGCAAGATGTACTTGCTAGATTATTCTGCCTTCTCCGCTTCCTCTGCGGCTTCCTCGACAGCTTCCTCGACGGCCTCGACAACCTCTTCGGCAGCTTCCTCGACGGCCTCTTCAGCCTCAGCCTCAACCGGCGCCTGCGCGCTGGCCTCTTGCGCGTTGGCCATCACCTGAGCGGCGATGCGCTGACGAGCAGCCTCAATCTTGGCGCGCAGCTCGTCGCCGTCGTTCGCGCCGCTGAATGCAGGCTCCACTTGACCAGCCGCTTCCTTCGCACGGCTGCTCACAGCACCCAGGGCCTTGGTCGCAGAATCAGTTGCGGCCTTCGCAAACTCCTGGCCCTTGGCAGCAGCGCTCTGGAAGGCGCTCTGAGGATCGGACTTAACGCTTGCTCCGAAATCCTTGGCCTCTCCCCACACGGCACCGATCTTCTCGGCCAACAGGGCACGCGTCTGATCGCCAGTGCGCGGAGCATACAGAACACCAATAGCAGCACCCACCAGGCCGCCCAGGATGAAAGGACCTACCTTGGACATGATTCCTCCTTAATGACGAAAAAAACGTTATTGGTGATTATACGCGTAACCATCAGATATTCCGCGGAATGCGTATGAGTTCCTTGAATCGTTACATTACCGTTGCACGGGAAGCGGATGAAACGCCGCCTGCTTTCGCGCAAACAAAGGGGCATTTGGCGCGAAAACGACAGATGCGAGCAATTAGACGTATTGCGACACCAGCGAATCGAGCACTTCGG
>CAYOBD010000004.1:0-10608 GCA_964402005.1 uncultured Eggerthellaceae bacterium | reverse complement strand
GATCTATGTAACCGCGATAAAGAAAAAGTATCCGTGGATTGAATATCATAAATCTCCTGATATGAGCGCGTTATCTCAGAGAAGCGCTTTTATGGTACATGAGATATCGGGCGCAATCTTTTCCAGCACGGATGTTTTTATCTTATCAACGTTTTGCAGCTTGAAGGTTGCCTCTGTAACCGCACGCGGGAAGACGGCAGAAGGCGACATGTCGGGCGAGATATCCAGCTCGAAGCAACGCGCTGCTCCCCCATCCCAAATCATGTCAACACGCCCCAAGTCAATCACGCTGTAGGCGCGGTACACCTCGAGCGCGGCGCGCTCGATCTCGGCGCGAATCGCCTCGGCATCGCCTGCATCGGGCGAAAGCGACGCACTGCGCACGGGGCTGTAGAAGTCGACGAGCGAGTGATCCAAGCGCGCTTCGGTATCGTAGAACCCGCGATGCGGGACGATCTCGACCGGCGGCAACGCCCTTGCGTCCCAGCCCGTTCCAACGATGGACACTGACACCTCGACGCCGTCGACCCATTGCTCGATGTTCACTGCCTCGTCATAGGACAGTGCATCCAAAATCGCCTCGGCAAGCTCCTCTTGCGACCACACCTTGTGCACGCCGAGCGCCGATCCGCCATGAGCCGGCTTCACGCACATGGGATAACCGCCGGGAATGCGCTCTTCCATCATCTCGAGCGCTGTGGCAGCACCCATATCCTTGAAAGCATCGCGTGCGATGTAGACGCCGCGAGGCCACGACGCGACGGGCTGCTCACCCGTGAGCGCCCAATACTTCTCCAACGAGGAATGCAACGCATCCTTATTCCACGAGCGATGGCACACGCTGGCCGGAGAGCCCACGAAGGGGATCTCAAGGAATTCGAGCAGGCTTTGGATGGTGCCGTCCTCACCGTGCTTGCCATGCAACGCGTTGTACACCACGTCGGGACGTTCGCTGCGCAGCGTCGGCACGAGCCCCGAATCCGTATCGAGCGCAATCACGCGATGGCCGGCCTCTTCCAAGGCAGCGCAGATATTCTTTCCGCTAGCCAGCGAAAACTCGCGCTCAAAGGAACTGCCACCCAACAATACTGCGACTTTAGCCATTGTTACCCCTTAATCGCCCCTGCGTCTATGAATGCGCGATAGAGCTGCAGTTTGTCATCGATCACCTCGGCCAAACGCATGATGCCTTCCTCGATGCGGTCCACATCCGCATAGCAGAACGCCAGGCGCATGCAATTCTTTCCCGAATGGCCATCGGGGAAGAAGCCGCTTCCCGGCGTGAAGGTCACGCCGTGCTCGAGCGCCTCGGGCAGCATAGAGTCGGTATCCACGTATGGCGGAAGCGTCGCCCAGATGAAGAAACCGCCTTCCGGGCGCGTCCATGTGACTTCGGGCGGGAAATGTTCGTCCATGGCAGCCAGCATCGCGCGCCGCCGCGCATCGTATGTCTTAATGAATTTCTGTAACGTGTGCTGCCATGATGTCTCGGTGAAATATGCACCCGCCATTACCTGGTCAAACATGCTTCCGCACAGATCGGTGCCCTGCTTTACCAGGTTGATTTTGCCGATTACGCCGGGCGGGGCCATAATCCAACCCACACGCAAACCTGCAGCGAACATCTTCGAGATGGTGCCCAGATAGATCACTCGATCGTCGAGCGCGCGCAACGGAAGGCAGTGTCCTCCCTCGTAGCGCAAACGACCATAAGGGTCATCCTCGACCACGATGAAATCGTATTCATGGGAAAGCTCAATGAGGCGCTTGCGCCGCTCAGGCGTCATGGTAACGCCGCCGGGGTTCTGGAAATTCGGAATCGTGTAGAGGAACTTCAGGCGCGGATTGCCCTTGCCGATGCGTTCGAGCTCAGCCTTGAGCAGATCCATGCGCATGCCTTCCGCATCGAATGGAATCGTGCGGATATCCGGCTCGTACGCCGAAAACGCTTGCAGCGCACCAAGATAGGTAGGCCCTTCCGTGATGCCGATATCACCTGGATCCAAGAACGTTTTGCCGATCAGGTCGAGCGCTTCCTGCGCGCCCGTCGTGATGATGACGTTTTCGGGTTTGTGCCGGATGCCGATGTCGCGCACGATGTCGCAGAACACCTGCGCAGTTTCGAACACGCCGTTTGTACCACCATACTGCAATGTAACGCTCTGCTTGTCGAGCGCCGCTTTTGCCGCCTTGCGCACCGCGCTTTTGGGCAGCAGAGACACGTCAGGCATGCCTCCTGCAAACGAGACCAAATCCGACCGATGGGCAGCCGCGAATAAGCTGCGGACCGCCGACGGACGCATTTTCGTCACGCGCTTGGCCACCTTGCCGGTAGCCGTTTCGAATCTGATATGCGAATCAACCATGCGCGATAGGGTAGCACAACGAGCGGGAGCGAATTGCCGGGGAAAGCGCCTTTCGACTCATTGAACAAGCCAAACGCACAAAGAGGGTCTTCCAACGAAACGAAAGAGACCGTTCCAGCGACTCACTCCAGACCGTTTACGAACTCCACAGCTCGATTGAAAGCGCACATAACCTGCAGATCGTCAGTAAAGCCAAGCTCGATGCGTGCTAATCCAACGTCTTCATCCAGCCATTCAGTCGTACCGACGAATGTGTCTTCAGGATTTGCAGCCGCACGTGTTTGCAAATCGATTGCAATGTGCTCGACCAGATGGGGAAGCGACGTCGTATCCATAACCGCCGCGAAAGTCGGTCCAACTTCATTCACGCATGAATGGTACGGCAAACTGGGGAAAGCCAGACATGCCCGCTGTACAAGATCGGGATCCACATAGCGGCGCTCTGGATCGGCGATGCGCACATCGCAGGTCAGGCGCCCCGTTCGCACGACAATGCGCTCGACGCGGATCCGATCAGGCATGGGATTCCTCGGTCTCGCCGTCAGCTTCGGCAGCGCCGCTGCCCTCTCCGGCCTCGGCAGCGCCGTTGCCCTCCGCAGATGCAGCTTCGCCATCACCTGCGCCCGTATCAGCCTTAGCGGCCCCTTCGCTGGTTTTGGCAGCGCTGTTGCCCTCTGCAGACGCAGCTTCCCCTTGCCCCTCATCTCCCGTAGCAGCCGGCTTTTCGACATCTTCTTCGGCCTTGGGCTTCGCTGCGTCCTCGGTTAAGCCGCCGTTGCCGCCAATGGCAGAGGACGTCTCATCAAAAGCCCCTTCGATCGCTGGCAATGCATCGGCCGAACGCGAGAGCACCGTAATCGTGGCACCCTGCGGGACCACATCCGCCTGACCCGTCAATGTACGCTGCAAGTCGGCCATGAACGTGCCGAACGCTGTGAAGTCCAGACCGTCCTCGATTACCAGATGCTCATGGTCGCCGATGAACCAATAACGTCCGCCACCTGATTGAGAACCGAACGTGAACGTGATGGTCTTGGCCGTCGTATCGAGCGTGTAATGCCACTTCGTCTCGGGATTGAATTCGATTGTTTCGCCGTCGATGACAATCGGGGCGCGTTTGCCGCTATACGCAGCGAACCATTCACCCTGAATTTCGACCGTGTCGTCATAGCGCAACCAACGGTTCCAGCAGAACAATCCCATCAGAATCGCAATGACGGCAATAGCGATTCCCACGATTATGAGCACAACACGGCGGACGCGATGGGCTTTCTTGGGAGGCTCATCATCGTTGCCGTCGTAAGCCTCCGCCTCTGTTTCGCCAATGGAAGCATCCCGGGATTCCTGCGTCGCAGAAACATCAGGATGCTCTTCGGCTGCATCGTCATAACCGTATCCAGCGCGGGTCCAAGCCTCGACATCGGCCTGATCGATGTCGATGTATTCATCATCGTCCCAAATGGCAGCAGTTTGCGCGGCTTCGCCGCCAGAAACATCCCCGCTCTCGGACGTTGCAGATGTATCAGGGTGCGCTTCCGACGATGCGCTTTCGCCGTGCCCTGTGCCGCCATGGGCCGCATCGGCAGATTCCTGGTCGACGTCCGCCGCGCCGCTATGGGCTGCATCGGCGGATACCCGGTCGCTGCCCGCCGCGCCGCTTCGATCGGCAGAGGCGGATGAATTGCGATCATCGTGCCCCGAACGGCTAGGAGGCTCTACGACATTGGGATACCTATTACGATCAGGGGAATCAGAGGATCTCCGTTGCTGCGCCTCGATACGCGCTGCGAAAAGTGCGGCTTCTTCAGGAGTGACTTCGCGGCCGCCGTGGATGACCTGGAAACGCTCCTGACGCTCGCTTTCAGCCTGCGCTTCCTGAAGCTCTTGACTGCGCACAATCTCGCGCTCGCGGGCGCGCATGTCGCGCCGCGCCGACTTGCCGACGCGGCGCTTATGCATCTCAGAGGCCTTGCGTACCCGCGAAGGCCCCTGATCATTACGATGTGAATCGCCGTTTTTCGCCATGCTTCGCTTCTGCTTCGTTATGGTCAGGCCGCATTCCGGCAACGGACGTATATCCGCATTCTACCTGAAAAAGCCACCCACCGCAGAATATGCAGAACAGGGGGACATTGCGCTATTCGGGCTCGATGACCGTCATGCCTCCCATGTACGGCACCAGCACATCGGGCACCTTCACGCTGCCGTCAGCCTGCTGGTAATTCTCGATGATGGCAGCCATCGTACGACCGACCGCCAGGCCCGAACCGTTCAGAGTGTGCACGAGACGCGTGCCCTTGAAGTTGGCAGGATCCTTGTAGCGCATGTTCATGCGGCGTGCCTGGAAATCGGTGCAATTCGAGCAGCTGGAGATTTCCTTGTAGCCGTCGTAGCACGGCAGCCAGACTTCCAGATCGTACGTCTTGGCAGACGAGAATCCGATATCACCCGTGCACAGGCTGATCACGCGGTATGGCAGACCCAGCAGTTGCAGGATATTCTCCGCATCGGCAACCATGGCCTCGAGTTCGTCGTAGCTCTTCTCCGGCTCGCACACCTTCACCATCTCGACCTTGTCAATCTGGTGCACACGGATGAGCCCGCGCGTGTGGCGGCCGGCGCTGCCCGCCTCCTCACGGAAGCACGGCGTGAACGCGCAGTAGTGCTTGGGCAGCTCATCGACGGAAAGCGTCTCGTCGGCATGCAGATTGGTCAGCTGGACCTCGGCGGTAGGAATGAGGTACAGGTTGTCGCCCTCTTTGTCCGACACGCCCTCCATATCCGTGGCAAACGTCTTGAACATGTCGTTTTCGAACTTCGGCAGCTGGCCTGTACCCGTCATCGTGCGGGCGTTGGCCATTACCGGCAACCACCATTCCTTGTAGCCGCGGCTGATGTGCGTGTCGGCCATGAAGTTGATGATGGAGCGCTCGAGGCGCGCGCCGGCTCCGCCCAACACGACGAAGCGGCTGGCAGCCAGCTTGGTGCCACGTTCGAAATCGATGATGCCGAGCTCGGGCCCCAAATCCCAGTGGGCTTTCGGCTCGAAGTCCCATTCGCGGGGCGTGCCCCAGCGACGCACTTCGGGATTGTCGTTCTCGTCGACGCCGATCGGTGTGGTATCGGAAGGCATATTGGGTGTGTGAAGCAGGATGTCGCGCAGCTCGGCATCGGCAGCGTCGCGCTCGGCGCCGGCCTGGACAAGCTCCTCCTTGATCTGGGCAACGCGCTCTTTCGCCGCTTCGGCGTCGTCGCGCTTTCCTTCCTTCATGAGCGCGCCGATTTGCTTGGAAAGCGTATTGCGCTCGGCCTGCAGCGCCTCCTCGTGCATGATGGCGGCACGGCGTTGTTCGTCGAGCTTCGCAAACGCTTCTGCATCCCATGCGGCGTTGCGATTCTTCATAGCCTGCGCCACGGCCTCTTGGTTGTCACGTACGAACTTGATATCAAGCATAGTGCCTGCTCCTTTGGTTGTCTCCCACTCGCGCTGGATTGATTGGCCAGCGTTTCTGCCAAGCCGATCCGACGACCCAGCGATTTTGCCAGTATAGTGCAGCAATATCACCAAGCATGTTAATGCATTATACTGGCTGCATGGATTTTGCAGCGATTTATCACTTCATCTTCGAAACGTACGCAGGACTCGCCATTCTGATGGGCGGCTGCTTGGCCATCTGCGTCATTTTGGCTATCGTTCTGGAGGTGCGCACCCGCAAACGCTACCGCGACCGCGGCGAGCCCAAGGAGGGCGAAGGCTGGTTCGGCGCATCCGACGACGAGGAAACGAATCCCGAGGAAATCTAGTCGATGCTTCGTGCGCCCTTGTGCAGGGGCGCCAGCTTTGATCGCAAGCGGCACCAAGCACTCGAAAGAACGTGCGATTGCGTTTCATTACCTCGCCGCAACCCACTGCGAAATGCTAGACGGGAGACCGGTCCGAAAATGCAGATCTGGCAAATTTGCAGCTTTCATTTTTCATCAGATTGCGTTTTTCGGACTCTATAAAACCTGGGTAAAACTTCCCACCTGGAATAACACCAAAAAATGAAGTGCAGCATCGCTGAATATGAGTCCGAAAGCGCAGAAATGACGAATCAGGCAACCTCCCAATTTGCCAAATCGGCGATTTCGAACTCATAAACGGCGCTTGACCCAAACGGCGCTAAGCCCAAACGATGTTAGGCCCAATCGGTGCTTGGCCCAAACGGCACCAGACCTCATAACGCGCAAACCGCAGTGGGCTTACAACGTTCCATCTTTTGCGCGCTCGAGCTGGCTCAACTTCAGATCGGTCCGATAGAAATCCTTAGTCGAGCAACCGGCCCTGCCGCCGCCGGCGCAGGCACAAGCACAGGCGCAACCGCATGCGCACGCGCATGAACTTGCGCAGGCACACGAACTGCCTCCGCTGCTGCGGCTGCTGCCGCCGCGATGACCCGAGCTGTGGCTCACCGCAGAGGCGATTATAGGCACCACATTCACGCGCAGGTATGTGTTCGGCTCGGAACTGTAAGCGTACTCGCCGTTCGTATCCTTGTGCTTAATTGCGCTCTCGCTATCGGGAATGTCTTCTTCGGTGACGACCTCCTCGCTCTGGATGAAGCTGCGTCCGCAGTACGCGCACGTGTCCTTTCCTTCAGGACGCGCAGCACCGCAGCCCTGGCAGACGGGGTAATAGACCACTTTGGTGCGCGTAATCTTCTTGCCAGTCGAGAATCCAGAGCCCTTGTTGAATATACCCAAAACAGCTTGAATCATCGTCCTGATGAAACTGAAGATAACCCATCCGATGAAAATGAAGAACCCGAACCCTATCAGGCCCAAGATAACGCCTGCCGGACCGAGGTCATCATCGTCATCGTAAGAGCTTGAGTAGCTATTCGAATTCCATTCGTTTTTGCCCTGAATGGTCTTGTCGATGTCGAAAGCGAATGCATCGTCCGGATAGCCGACTGTGACCGTGTAGCGCTCCCCCTTGTCCAGCGAGGTCGACCAGGTGTAGTACCCCTTGTCCTGCATAGCTGCAGGTGTGATGCGCTCGACCTTGTCGCCGTTCCATCGAATTTCGAGATTGTCGACCACGATGCCATCGAACCACCCGGGAGTGAACTCGTAGACTGCTTCTCCCTGGTTATCCCTGCCAACCTGGTACATATAGTCCTGCACGAGCTCGAAATCGAAGCTCGCCACTTCGCCAGCATAGTACGCCCTGTCGAGGTCGATGCGCGCGTATCCCCCATCCGACGAATCGAATGAAATCCTGTCGATCGTATCGCTGAGGGCATTCATCGAGATGTAATGCTTATTGGGAATGCCGATCAGCACCCATTCAAGCGGACCTTCCGACGTTGAATCGAGCACCCTCCACTCGATGTGGTAGACCATATTCAATGTCGCATCATCGTTGACATCCACCGTGATGCTGTATTTCTCTATCTCATCCAGGTCGCCTGATGCGCCCCATGCAAAGGAAAACGGAATCGCCAGCGCGAGAAGAACCGCTGCCAGCGCCGAAATCAGCCCCTTCTTCATGCGTCCACCTCCTCGGCTTTCGCGAACTTGCGCAGCGGGCAGCTCCCATCCATCTTCGCGGAATTCGCGCGTATCGCCTTGCAGCGCTCCCCGTCCCAGATGTCCTCCCATGCATCTGCACGCATGTCGCCGAGCACGACGCCGGAAAGCCAGCTCTGGCAGGGCGCGACATGGCCCGCAGGCGTCACAGCCATGTTGCTCAGACACGCCCCGCATGAAGGCTCGTTGATGCCAAGCGCATTGCAGAATCCAGGCTCCAGCCAACCAGGCGACGTGAAACTGATCTCCATGCCGTTCGCGTGGCAGTAGCTGACGGCTTCGGCCAAAACCTGCCCGATTTCATCCTCGTCAAGCTGCAATCGTTCCGACTCGGTCTTGGTTGCATTGCCCGTCGTGATAAGACCTGAACACGTCACATAAGTGACGCCCTTATCGTGCAAAAACTCGAGCGTCTTGACATAATCGCGATTCAGCGTGCATAGGGGCGTATTCACGCTCAGATTAAGCCCCGCAGCCAATGCATTCTCTATCCCTGCAACGGTATCTGCGTAACGGGCCGCCCCGACGAGCATGTTATGCACAGCCTCCTCGCATGAGTAGAAGGTGATCTGCACAGAGTCGATTGATACCTCGTGCAGGCGCTTGCAATAATCAGGCGTAAGCCGGATGCCGTTCGTATTCAGCCGTGTGACGAACCAACGCGCATAGTCGACAAGTTCAAACAGATCGTCGCGCATAGTGGGCTCGCCGCCCGTGAACGTCAGCTGCGTCACGCCGGCTGAGCGGCACCTGTCGATGATCTCCTTCCATGCATACGTCGGAAGCTCCTCTTCCGATGATTGCGTCTGACCCGCTGCATAACAGTGAACACATCGCTGGTTGCAGTTCCAATGCCCGTCAATCGTCATAGCACTGACCAGCAAGTCCATCCGGTGCGGTGCGCGCATGTACGGCGCATACGCTCCGAGAGGGATGTACTCGATGGGCTCGTCCACGACTTGGCCACGAGCAACCTGGCTGAATGTCTTCATAATGGTATAGATGTCGCTGCGCAGGCGCTTTTTGCTGATGAGGGGATACACCTTGCGCACTGCCTTGCATGTTGCCTTTTGGATGTCCTCCACATCTTGATCGGTGACAGCCTTTCCGTCGTAGCGGTTGACCGCACGGATGAATTCAATCAGGAGGATGCTCCATGATGTGTTCACGGGGATGACGTCTTGCCCGTTGATGATTGCGACGCTCGCACCGATTTCAGTTGCGTTTTCCTCTATGACTGGAGGAACCAGGAAAATGCGCACCACGCCCGGCCCATCGGGATTCAACGTGCAATGATATACCTCGTTGAAATTCTTCCTCGCATATTCCCATACGCGTTTCTCAGGATCCATGCAGAACCTCCCCTTCGCGCTTCGGCATCAAGCGGATGCACGGCAAAAGCCGCTATGCCCATTATTCCACAGCATCACGCTTGACATCGACGCAAAGCGAGGTGCCGCATGAAAAAGGGCGGCTCCAGGTCAGGTAGGCCAGGGGCCGGGGGCGGCTGCCCAACCTGGGTGGGCCAGGGGTCGGGGGCGGTGGCCCAAAGCGAGATGCAGGCATGAAAAAGGACGGCTCCGAAGAGCCGCCCTTTCGTTGTGCCAACGACGAAGTGCGTGTTTACACAAGCGTCTTCAGATCGGTGCGAGCACCCGTTGCGGGGTCGATGATCTCGTTGGTCATCGGGTCGTACTCCTTGCCTTCGGCGATTGCCTTGTGGAAGGCATCGATCTCAGGCTGACGCGGAGACTCAACCGGCTTGTACCACTCGAAGTTGCCATGAGCGGCGATGGCCTCGTACGGCATCTCGTCGCCTTCCTTGACCGGATAGATCTTGCAGATCATAGCCTTGATCGGGGCGCCGATGCCGCCCTGGCCGGTCGTGTAGGCCTTCGTGCAGTTGTTCGGGTTGGACTCGAACGTGCCGAACAGGTACGGAGCAGCTGCTTCGGTCTCGGGGAACCACCAGCCGTGCTCGGCGTGGATGGTCTTCTCGTTGACCTCTTGCGTAAGATGGGCGATCTGCTTGAAGCGGCCCATGTTGTTCTCGATCCAAATCCATTGGCCATCTTCGATGCCGTACTTCTCGGCAGTCTTCGGGTTGATTGTCACGAGCGGCTGTGGATGCAGTTCGCGCATGGTGGGCAACTGGCGATGCTCGGAATGGAAGAACTCGTACGAACGGCCGCCGCAAGTCAGGATCAGCGGATACTCTTCCATCAGCTCGGGTGTTTCGATCGGACCCTCGGGCGGCTCCACATGGAACGGCGTAGTCTTCATGCCCCATACCTTGTACAGAAGCGGAGCCAATTCCAGACGGCCGGACGGCGTGCCGTAGCCAACCGAGCCATCCTCGCGGAACATGCCCTTGGCAGCCTTGTTGTAAGTGTCGTTGAACTCGTCATATGCATGGCCGAGCATAGACGGATCCTTGACGAGCTCTTCCCAAGACGGCGTGAACAGGGTCTTGCCCTTGTTCTTCGCACCACCCTGATCGGTCGCCTCGGTCGTTGCGGAGAACGAGCCCGTGCCGTCATGCAGATACCAATTCAGGAAATCGATGTCGCAGGACCAGCGGCCGAAGACCTCGGGGTTCAGGCGATTGCCCAGCTCGACGATGATCTGCTCGTCGGACTTGGCCTCGTAGTACTTCGTCACAGCAACCATC
>CAYOBD010000003.1:23122-26672 GCA_964402005.1 uncultured Eggerthellaceae bacterium | reverse complement strand
CGATTTCGGATGTCCCAGAATAGTACCGCCGGAGATCCTATTAATCCGACCTCCATCCTTCACGGTGAGCGAAACGGCGCCTTTGACCCATTGATTGCTAACCAGATTAACGCCTTCCATCGTATCGATAACAGAATCCGAAACGACTATAGTTCCAAGAATCGCGCAGGCGCTTATTGTGGCATGCGCTCCGTTCTTGAGGCCGATAGATCCTTCCGGCCTTCCGCCAGTGCCCGTCGAGGCGGAATCATTCACCTGGCACATCCGCATATCCAAGTATGCGTTGCTTACCTGAATGGTTGCCTCATTCACCATCACGAAGTTGCCGTCGGTGCTTCCTTTCAGTGTGAGGTGTGCTCCATTGTTTATCGATATCGGCTTTGTATTGAACACCACGTTCCCCTCGTAGGGAATGAGCGTGACGTCAATGTCTTTATTGATCGTGAAACCGCTGTACGTCCCGCCCTTCACGTAGATTATCCTGCTATCACCCTCGGGGATGCCGTTTATCGCATTCTCGATCGGCGTGCCAATTACATAGATGGTGCCGTCAGCCTGCAACGTTAAATTCGTGGAACCATCAGCTCCGTCTGGCTGATCCGCTTGCGCAGCAGGGGGAAAGACCAGCAAGAGCACGTATGCCAGCAGTGCCGTCACCAGTACAGCGGCGGTTTTGCGATTCGCCTTTGCATTTCGAGCACCGCTAAGCATGCATCTCTCCTCAGACGCTATTCGTTTTGCCCGGAGCCAGAGTCGCACGGGTCAACGTCGATGATGTCATCCAACTCTTCGCCGCTCTCGAGCGCTGCTCGCCGATTGGAATACACGGCGAATGCCGCACTAGCCGCGGCAACCGCGGCTGCCGCGAATCCGAACCCACCGAGCGAATCCCCCATCTTGCCGATCGTCCTCGCCGACCGCGCGCCGGAGCCAGAAACACCGCTTGGAGGCTCCACAACGGTGACGGGCGCATCATCGAGGTCGTCAGAATCCACTTCGTCACCTTCAGGAATGAACAGTTCGTCCGTTGGATAGGTGTCGAGAACCGTCGTGTAGTCGATATACCACTCGTCAAAATCGTCGTCAGCCTGCGTCGTCAATCCGCCTGACGAGGCGGCAATCGCATCAGATGCGGTGATGGCAACCGTCTTAGTGCCCGACCAACCATCCGGCACAGTCATCGAGACACGGTACACCGATGTGGCTCCCGGCGCGAGCGAGTAATCGGACTCGACGTTCTGCAGTACGCCGTTTTCGTCGGCCGGGTTCCAAGGCGACTCGACAAGCGAATCCTTATTGAATGTGACGGTGGCTTTCGAAGACGTAGTGGCGCCCTTTTCACAGAGATTTGCCGTGAAGCCCGACAGGTGCACGTTGCCGTCGTTACGCACTGCCACGTCGAACTGCGCCTGTTCGCCCGGGAACGCATAGGGGGTAACGGTCGTGCACTGGACAACGATTGCCGAACGCACATGAGGCATCGACGTGAGCCAAAGATCGGCCTTGCCTTCCGCAGCCTTGGTGAGGTGCGTGCTGACGAACGCCATGGCCGATGAGTTCTCGCTGAATACGGAGAGCGAGTCGATGGGATGAACGACTTCGGCAAACACGAAGGGCTCCGAGAACTTCCCGCCGCGTAGCTTGCAGGCCATGATGAGATGGGTTTCGACATCTTCATCTTTCGTGGCGCCATCGTCGGTATAGGGTCCGCCATCCGTGCCCCTTCTCGTGGCTGGGTAATAGATGAACTGACCCGTTGGATCTACGTCGAACGATTTCACATTGAAGTTGTCTGGACCGACATCCTCAAACGAGAGCTGCAATTGATTCCCTGAACCGCTGTATCCAGATATCGTCACATGTTGCAGCTTGGCCCCCGACATGGCGCTTCTGTTGTCTTCGTTGGCATTGCCGCCAACCGACGCAAGGAAGCCCTCATGCCCTTTCCACTTCACGAGCCTCAACCTATCTGTCCGCGGCTCCAAGTAGTTAATCGCCGTTATGGCGGGGAGGGGCGTGCCTGATTTGTCGTAATAGCACGCAGACGTCTGCAAAGCAATGTAGTGCGAAGTCTCATTCCCGCGCAGCATGAGGATATGCCAGCCGTTGTTCATTCGCTCCGTGCAGGTCATCTCAAAGACCGAGTAGTCCAGGATCGGACCCATGTTATTTCGAATATCCCCGATGTAAGGTATGTAGAGCGTTCCGGTATTGCCATTTTCAGGCTTGAAGAACATCGTGCCCAGGCATATGTCGACATCGTTTTTTGACACGCTGAACAGGCTCTGTCTCTTATCATTCGTCGTGGCACGATCCAAGAACGACATATACAAAGCCTTATGAGTGGTGCCGCCGGCATTGTCTTCGACGGGGAAGATGTGCGGACACGAGAAGTTATGATGCTTGTAATGAGCCTCAGGGTACCACTCAGAACTGTAAAAATTCGAGGAGATCATTTTGAAAAGCAACGGCTTCGATCCGCATTCCTTGCTCTGTTGAGTTCTCGTGTCCACGACTCGGTAGAACTCCTGTTGGGTATACAAGAGCACCTGGTCAGCAGCAGCGTCTTGAAGCGAAGTACTGTCGCCCTTCTCGCGGAAACCGGCTATCACGAAAAGATGAACGACGGTCTTCATTCGCTCCGTGAACATTTCGGTCGGCTCAGGCCTAAAGTTCTCTGCGTAAACCGCAAAATCGTAGTCGTAGAGATCGTTGGGATCTCTTTTCTGCGTAACCGGACCTTCCTCTATTTCGTAGTTGTCCCGTCCGATAAGAACCCAACTCTTGAAATCATTCGAGGTACTGGAAAGCGATTCGGCGCACACGCGCATGCGAGGGTCGTAGTGATCGGGCGTAATTGGACTTGCGGGGGTATAAACGGGGGCGACCAGACATGAGGCGATGCGGAAAAGGAGGGGCAGGCCGCACACCGTTACCACCTTTGCACGTGCGTCGCCTATGACGTTATAGGAGATCATGATGTCCGAATCGGGGATGAGCCCCTGCTCGCTTGCAAGCGTTTTCACCTTGGCGTTAGGCATGCTGAAGTTATGTTTATGATCGCCATACGAATCCCAGCTGGGCTGACTGGAAGAATCATCTTGCGTCGTCAATTCGCCACTCGACGCTGGCACAACCAGAGTTTCGTCTGTTTTCTTGGAATCGCCTGCTTTCTCGGAATCGTTTGCCTTCTTGGGGTCATCTGTTTTCTCGGAATCGTCTGAGGTCGCATACGGCGAAGATGCCACCAACCGTTTAGTGCTATCTCCTTCGTCTTGCTTTTCAACGGTAGATAAAACCCTGTAGCGAACAGACGCGCCGTTGGCCATGTTTACGGAGGTAACCTCCTCTTTCGTTTCGAATCGAGAGGTGCTTTGATTTTTGGATCCCGATTGCGTAGTCAGGGCGTTCTCAGCAGAATCGGAAGACGCATGGGTGGAGACCGGCTGGGAGATCTGGCTGTATTCTGCAGTCGCCCGCAGATCATCCTGCGTAACCATCCTCGCCTCGGTGAGCATGGACATGAAATCAATCGTATCCCCGTCTGCCT
>CAYOBD010000003.1:13110-23112 GCA_964402005.1 uncultured Eggerthellaceae bacterium | reverse complement strand
AAGGCGGCTGCCATCCTCCCTTCCAGTTGTTGTAGGCCTCTGGAAATTTATGGGGGTCCCACTTATGGGGAACCCAGGTGTGCCCCAGCAGCATGATGACAATCGATATCGACCAGCTGAGGCCGCCGATAACATGGGGATATGAGATGCCGTTCTTTTCGGCGCCTTCGGGGAGCTTCAAGGGGCTGAAGATGCCGATGAATATGGTGAACGTAGCCGAAACCTTTGCTCCAACAGACGCGATACCCCTGATGCCCACTCCAACGGAGATGCTTGGGATGATCGCCATCGTGAAGTCGAGGCCGGTATTCGTGTAATCCCATATGTATTTCGAGAACGCGAACGGCGAAGGCGCGGCGCATGCGGCACCGGCACCGAGCGTGAATGTTGATCCTATTTCGAATTCCAAGAGAACCGGCACATAGCCGAACATCATCTGCCAGCTGAGCGAATACTTAAGCGCCAGCGTCGCCGAAACGCGAAACATTCCACGCACAAGCTTGCTCGGATCGTCCCATTTGCCAGCGAGCATTACTTGGCCGCTCACATTCATCTTGACGGACCGCGCAAGCTCGGCGGTCTGGAAGAACTTATCGCCCTTCGTCGCCTTGTCCCACACCTTGTCGAATATATCGCCGCGATCGTCCCACACCTTCCTTCGGTTTTCTTCGAAGGTCTTTCGGGGCGAATACATCCAGCCGTCCGATGTCTTTTTGCCGTCTTTGTTCTTCCAGCTATTGCCGTATTCACCGGACTTCCACGCAACGCGGAAATAGCCGAACGGGTCGTATGAGTATTCGAGATTCTTGAATTCGGGGATGTACGGCTTGAAGGTCATGCCGCCGATGACCGCCACGCCCGACGGTATCTTGAACGAGACACCCGACCCCATAGCTTCCGCTCCGAAAGGCGAAAGCGTCAAACCCGTTTTGGCCTGAGCCGAGTCGCCGCCTGGCACAGCCTTTGCCGTAACAAGCGATATGGGGCACTGATACGTTTTCCCATCTTGCGTATATCTGAGGAAAAAGCCCTTGCCGATGGGAAGCGCTTCGGAGTGCTCCGCGCGCAGGAACAGCTTTTGGAACGCCACTTTCGCCTTGCCGCCCGACGGCTGCACTGACGTTTTTACAATCTCCTTGTTGTCTGCCGACATCAACGAAACGTTCATGTTGCCTGAACCGGCATTCTCGAACTCGATATCGATCGTGTGCTTGACGACATTGCCCTTGGCGACAGCGAACTCGTTGTTCGTGTAGAGGATGTCCCAGTCGTCGAACGCCACGCGAGCAGGATATGGAACGCCCCTCTCGATGCTCCGCGTCGGTATGGGCAGGCCTTTTGCGCCTTCGAAATGGATTCGACCCGCTCTGAATACGCGATAGCCCTGCCTCGTGATTTCGATCTGGCCATCAAACTCGTATCGAGGGACCTGGCGCTTCTTCCCTTCGGCTTCGGCCAGATCGGTGATGTCTACCAGCGCCACGCCCTTCGAGTCGGTCGTGACAGTGATCGATTTCTTCGTCGCGTGCGATGTAATGACCACTTTCGCATCGGAGATAAGCTTGCGCACGCCCTTCGTCATGTCGAACACGGTCACGCCAACCTGGTTCGCCTTTGCAATGACGAGGCGCGTCTCGCCGCCGCTGGTGTTGTCAGTTTCGTCGGCGTACGCAATCGAGCCGAACTTCGGCGATATGAGGAAACCGCCCGCCGCCGCAGGAATCACCACGATCGACCCAGTCGCAGCGCCGATAAACGCTCGACGCGAAATGTCGGATCTTCGCTGGTTGTCTTCTGGAGAAGCGGAGTGATCAAAACTCATCGGGACCCCTATCGATACATTTTTTGACGCAGGTTTTGATGTGCCTGCGCCTGCCGCATTTCAGCCCGTTGCTATGCAACTATTACCCTTTAAATATCTTGGTTAATAATACGAAACGAAATGCAGCAATGGCTCGTTAATAGCGGTTTTTTTGACCAATCATGACGAAAACTTCTCCTGTTTATGGCTATCTTTGCGGACATAGAAAAGGCGGCGGGAAAACCCGCCGCCTTCTTCAAGCGATAGCTGTTATGTCGGTTCAGGTCCTAGCCCATTGCGGACATGGCCAGCTCCATCAGCTTGCTCTGCAATTCATCCTCGGTAGGAATGGCGCGCGGCTGATCGCCCGTCTTCGCGAATACCATCTTCGTGCCACCCGCCTCGAGCGTGATCGTGTTGTCGGCGAGCTTGCCGGTAATCGGCGATCCCTGGGCAGTTAGCGTAATCTCATCGCCCTTGAGCTCCCATGTGCCATCGACGGACTCTGTCATAGCAACCAGCTGGAACGTGCCGTCAGCGCTGATGTTCATGAAGCAGATGCTGGGGAAGATCTCAGCGGCCTTCTTCTTCACGTCGTCGCTCATCGTCGTGCCGGAAGCGCCCATCGACGCCGTAAGCAGCTCATCGACGTTCTGGATATCCCAAACGCCGGGAAGATTCTCCTCCGGCGACGCGCTGTTGCCACCGCCACCGCCCGAGCCGCTGCAGCCTACCAGGCCAATGCACAGCGCTACAGCTGCGCCCATCACCAAAGCCAGCAGTTTCTTTGTCATATCGAACCCTTTCTCTCGGCCTTCCCTTAATGGCTTTCCGTACGGCACGGCCATTCCGTCAAGCCGATGCCCATTGGTTGTACTATATCATGCCTCGCTTGAATCAAGCATGAATTCGTACGAAGCGATAACCTCAGTGGTCGCATCATCGTTGACAGAAACAACGCCGTGCACATCCGACGAAGAATCGACAACGGTGTCATCGGAAAGCCCCACTGCATCGAAGGCAAGAAACATGTCCTTTTCTTCGCCCGGCGCAAAGACATCGTTGCCGTATACGACCACAGCCTGCCCATCTAAAGTGAATTCGCCTTCTGTCAGGTAGAATGTCGTATCCGAATTATTCGTCACATGCAGGTTGAATCCAGGGTCGCCCAATGCATTGGTCCCCGAGGCAGTCACCGCGATCGTCACGGTGTCATCATCGGCGACGACGATCGGGCTATCCCACTCGACCAGCTCGATCTGCGCACCAGGCTGCGGATCGGCGATATCTCTGGTTGCCTCCTCGATTGCACCCGACCCGACCAGTTCCTCCATGGCAGCAGCTACCTGCTCCTCCGTCGGGAGGCTCCGAAGCTCGTCGGCTTTCACAAAGACCAGGGATACATCGCCCTCCCCCATGGTCAGCATGCCGTTTTCGTACTTCGCCGGGGATTCCTCGTCGCCGATTATGATGGAAACACCCGATCCGGATACCTGCCATGACCCATTCTGGACCGAGCCGAATAAGGCGAAATCAGCCGATCCGTCCTCGTAAAGATTCAGAAACATCAGCTGACGGGCGGCAAGCACCTGTTCGTCGGTCAAACCCTCTCCGACGAACAGGTCGAGCGTATCGATGTCGTAGTCCCACGTTCCAATGAGATCGTTACGCGACACGCCCGAACACGATGCTAATCCAAGGCACAGCACCATGCATAACGCAAAAGCGCTGCACAGAGTCGCAGCTAGCTTTTTCATGCGGCTAACCTGCAATTGCGCCGCCGCAGTACTCGCAACGACCGCTCGCATCGGGAATGGTGGTTGCACAGCAATGCGGGCAGGTGACCGCCGTCTTCGGTGCCTTTGAAGCGCGCACTTCCTGACGTACCGCAGTCAGAGCATCGCAAATATCCTGCGCGGTTTGCCGGGCGTTGTCGTAAGCGCCCGACCCGCCGAATTCGCCGACCGTGCCGTTGTCGACGTCGATCTTGATTTCATCGAAGTACGGCGAATCGACGTTGATGAGCACGTTGACGTCGTAGTGGATTTCATAACGCGGCGGATAGTAGCTCTCCTTCTTCCCGTCGGAGAGCTCGCGCATGATTTCCTCGCGATTCTCGTCCACATCAACACGGGCGCCAGTGACTTGGCCGAAGTCGATTACATCGGGGTTCTCATCCTGCCAGCGCTTCGATCTCGTGACAATGAACACACCGTTGTCCTCGTCGAGCATCACCTTCGTGTAGTTACCGAGCGTACGCGTCGGACGGAACTGCGCCACGCGATCCTTGTTTGCCTCGCGGTATTCCAGCTGTTGGGCAATCTCATCGACCGTGCTATGTCGACGCTCACTGAAAAACGGCGAAAGCTTCGAGATGCAATCCTTGCACAGATAGCCATCCTCGAGCTTGCGCTTACCAAGCATCCCCAGCTCTTTACCGCAAATGCCGCAGGTTTTCTTCTCTCGGTTGAACAGACCCATAGCGCCACCTTTCACTCGGAATGCGATGATGCGCCTATGGTACCACGAAGGCCCACCGAAGCCGAAACACCGTACACGACTAGGTTTTATGATTCATCTGCCAGAATATTAGGATTCATCCGCCAGAAACGCCAGTTCATCGAAACGAATGCACTGGTCAAAGATGGGCGTGCCCTGCGCATCGAAGCCCACGACAGTCCAGTAACCGCCGCAATTTCCCGGTAGCCATGCATAGTAGTCACGCTCGGGATAATCGATTGAGAACTCGCTGAAAGCGCTCATAATCGTGCCGCCGTGCGCAACCAGAATGACACGCTGTTCGCCTGCGGCTTCGCAGCGATGCAGCAATGCCGTTAGGGTGTTGCAGATGCGCTCGGTCGCCTGATCTCGGGACTCGCCACCCGGGCATGGGTCCAAACACATACCGTCTACCCAGGCGCGATAGGCCGCATCTTCTGCCATCTCATCTGCCGTGCGACCCGAAAATTCACCGAAATCCATCTCCTGCAAACCTTCCACCTGAATCCGCTCGGCATTCGGAAAGCAGATGGCCGCTGTTTCATGCGTGCGATGCAGCGGAGTCACGTAAACGCGCTTGATCTGCGGGCACACTCCCACCTCGCGCGCCTGTTCCCGACCTGTCGGGCTTAAGGGGTGGTCGAGCCAGCCCACATACTCCCGCCGCTCATTCCCGGGCGTTGTACCATGCCGCATGACGACGAGCTCCACGTCGACTCACCCTCCCTTAAAGCAAAAAAAACGCGCACAAAATCACTTTCGAGAAAAACCGACCTGGCGTTTTTTCAGACGCATGCAGTTTTGTGCGCGTTTTTCATCTCGAAACCTGCTTCACACCTTCAAATCCGTGGGGATGCCGCACACCATGCGCACGACGCGATCGGCACGTTGCGCCAATTCGCAAGTCAGACGGCCAGCACGTTCACGCCACGCGCGCTCGTCGCGATCAAGCGGGACCACACCACTGCCCACCTCGACACATGCAACTACCTGTTTCGCCGCGAGCGCATCAACGAGGTCATCGGGCAGAGGACCCTTTCCGCCCAGCTCGTCGCTTTCAGCCTTTTCGACGCAGCGTACGAGCTCCTGCGCATTCAGTACCACTGGGTGGCCATCGAGCACACCATCAGCCATATCGTCATCGGAAAACCCGAGCGAGCGCACGTACGTCCGCTTCCCCGATGCGATGCCGCCTACAACCAGAATCACAGTCCCACCACCTTCGCCACGACCACGATGCAGACGAGCATGGCCAGCTCCGTTACCTGCAGGAAGAATCCTGCGATATCGCCGCTCATGCCGCCGAACCAATGACGCGCGAACACAGGCAGCAACGCCAGCAGCACTAAGCAGATCACCACAGCGGCGATACCCAATGGCACGCTGGCCACGATGGCCAATGCAGACGCCACGGCCAACTCGATAATCAGCACGATGAGCGCACGCCGCGTGTCAGCCGATTCGTTGAACTGCGCCAACATGCCGCCGCTTGCGTTCTGGGCAAACGCGACGGTAGCGATGCCGCTTGCGCAGCGGCTGACGACGGCGCACAGCCCGATTACAATCAGCGCCTGCCAGCTGTGGGGAACCTCGGTCGCCACGCCGAAATACGCAAGCAGGTACGCTGCCACGCCGATGGCGGCGAATGCACCCACGTGCGGATCTTTAAGGATCTGACAGCGCTTCTCGGGCTCGGTATGGCTGGAAAGCGCGTCCACCACGTCGCAATAGCCATCCAGATGGATTCCGCCCGTCACCAGCACAGGCACGAGCGTCAATCCGACTGCACGCAATACGGTACCGAACGAAAGGGCATCGCAGATCCACCACCACAGCGCCAACGCCAAACCGACGATGACGCCGACGACCGGGAAGAAGCACATCATGAAGCGCATGCCGTCATCGCGCCACGACAGCTGGGGCATAGGGATCTTGCTGAAACAGGATACGGCTAGAAAGAGGGAACGGATTAGCATTGCGCACCGTCCTTGTCGCAAACTAAAGATGCCGCTTCCGTCCGAACGCCCTCATCGCAAACTGAAGACGCCGCTTCCGTCCGAACGCCCTCATCGCAAACCAAAGACGCCGCTTCTATCCGAACGTCCTTATCGCAAGCCAAAGGCTCCACTTCCATCTGACCCGCCCCAAAACTGCAAAGGGGATGATCCCCGTCGCCATCTTTCAGTATATGCGGCGTTCCCGCAACGACTTCGACCACAGCATCGGCCCGCGCGGCGCACGCGCATGCAAGCGCGCCGAGGAATTCGAGATAGGCACGCGTGGCATCGTCGTAGGAACAGCCGTCCGAACCGATTTCGTTCGTCACGATCACCAGGTTGGCGCACTGACTTGCAACGGAATCGATGCCCGCCATCACCTCGCCCGCTGTGCGTGAATGCTCGGCGAACATCTCGTTGGCAGCCAAATTGCCCAAATCCTCCAACAGGACGGTGCCCTGGTCCGGAAGAGAGCCGCTATGCGCGAGGCTCTCCAGCATGTTGGGGCATTCCACGGTTTCGAAGCCCTTGCCGGCGCGCAGCGCACGATGCCGCTCTATGCGCGCGGCGGCTTCCGCACCTGCACCCTGCATCGTCGCCAAATACACGTGCGGCGCAGGTAAAGCGCACGCCACACGTTCCGCGAACGCGCTCTTGCCCGATGAAGCACCACCTGTAACCAGGACGATCATTGCGCGTCGTCCTTTGACGATACTTCGTTCGCCATGCGCGCTTTCGTAAGCTCACGCAACTCGGGGAAACGCTCCTTGACCATTTTGGTGCCTTCGTCGCCGCGATGCGGCAAGCTACAAGGCGTGCAATCCTTCGTTCCATTCTTCGTCACGCGATAGTTGCCATTGCAGACCGAGCCCAACGCATACAGCGGGCAATAGCAGAACAGGCAATTGAAGTCATCGGGATCGATGTCGTCATGGCACGGGAAGAACCGGCATTCCCGATTCGTGAAGAATGGGTATTCGTGTTCTGTCGCCATGGCTTTTCTTCCCTTCCTACCGCTCCTCCAGGTATGCCCGATACGCCTCCAGCGTTTCATCGAGCAGCGCCTGGTCGTGCGCTGTTGATATGAACATGGCCTCGAACTGGGACGGCGCAAGATGGATACCGTGCTCCAGCATGAAGCGGAAATACCGCGCGAACTCTACCGTATCGGAACGCTGCACATCGGCGTAGCTCTGAACGGGCCCTTCCGCAAAGAACGCGCAACCAAGCGAACCGATGGAATTCACGGTCACAGGCGCTCCCGCCTCGGAAGCCAGACGCGCCATCTCGCCGTACAGGTACGCACCGCGCTTGTCAAGCAACCCGTACCATTCGGGGTGTTCTGCAAGTTGCACCAATTGCTCAAGGCCCGCGGACATGGCGATGGGATTGCCCGACAGCGTACCGGCCTGGTAAACCGGGCCCAGAGGCGCCATCATCTGCATTATGTCGCGCCTGCCGCCGAAAGCACCCACGGGCAGACCGCCGCCGATGATCTTCCCATACGTCACCAAGTCGGGTGCTATGCCGAACCGTTCGGCTGCACCGCCGAATGCCAAACGGAATCCTGTGATGACCTCGTCGAATATGAGCAGCGCACCCTCGCGCGTGCACAAATCGCGCAAGCCCTGCAAAAATCCCGGTGCGGGAAGCACCACGCCCATATTGGCTGCCACCGGCTCAACGATCACGGCCGCAATCTGATCGGGATTGCTTGCGAACAGCTCCTCGACGCTCGCCAAATCGTTGTACGTAGCAGACAGCGTATCGCGCACGCAGCCTTCCGTCACACCCGCGCTCGACGGAACGCCCGAGGTCAACAAGCCCGAACCGGCATCGACGAGCAGGCAGTCGCTGTGCCCATGGTAGTTGCCTGCGAATTTCACGATCTTATCGCGCCCAGTGAATCCGCGCGCCAGGCGGATGGCGCTCATCACAGCCTCGGTGCCGGAGTTGACCATGCGGATCATATCGATATGGGGGATGCGGCCGCAGATGAACTCCGCAATCTCGACTTCGAGCGCCGTCGCAGCGCCATAGCTCGTGCCCAGTTCGCAGGCTTTCTGCACACGTTCGCGCACGCGCGTATCGTTGTGTCCGAGAATCATCGGACCCCATGAGCAGATATAGTCGATGTAGCGCTTACCATCGACATCTTCGATGTAGGGCCCATCGGCTCGCGCGATGAAGCGCGGCACGAGCCCGACGCTCGC
Organism: uncultured Eggerthellaceae bacterium; assembly: GCA_964402005.1. GTDB lineage: Bacteria > Actinomycetota > Coriobacteriia > Coriobacteriales > Eggerthellaceae > CAYOBD01. Next base: position 14,602 of record CAYOBD010000003.1, on the reverse strand, counting down.
ATATGAGCGCACCGGCGAGTTCACCCCGCCTGGGATGACCTTCTCTGCCCGTTCCATCAACTCTTCAGATATGCCCACTTTGCTGGTCCTTTCTTACTAATCGCATGCTGCCCCGCATGGTACAAGGCTGTTGCAGATCTGTACCACAACCTCATGCCATCCGCATGGTACAAGGCTGTTGCAGGTCTGTACCATACTGCAGACCTGTGCCACGTCACAGATTCGTGGCACGCCACTCCGTCTTATCCGATCCGCCCGTCCTCAATCAGATGCGCAATAAGCTCGGCGTAGTACGTGATATAGATCTGTGCACCGGCACGCATCGCCGAAACGGCCATTTCGCCGACGATGCGCTCCTCGTCGATCCACCCCTGTTGGGCAGCGGCCTTGCACATCGCATATTCGCCGCTCACGCTGTAAGCCGCAACAGGGACGTTCACGGCATCATGCACACGCGCAATCAGGTCGCCGAACGCCATTGCGGGCTTGACCATTACGATATCGGCACCCTGTTCTACATCCTGAAGCGCCTTCTTCACACCCTCGCGCGTGTTGTGATAATCCATCTGGTACGTTTTGCGGTCGCCGAACGACGGCGCAGAATCGGCCGCCTCACGGAAGGGACCGTAGAACGCCGATGCATATTTGACGGCGTACGACATGATGGGCACCTGCGCGAAACCAGCACCGTCGAGTCCTGCGCGGATGGCAGCCACCCGACCGTCCATCATATCGGAAGGTGCAACCATGTCGGCACCGGCTTGAGCATGCGATACTGCCGTGCGCGCCAGCAGCTCGAGCGTGGGGTCGTTGTCCACATCACCCTCGGCCGTAAGCACGCCGCAATGGCCATGCGAGGTGTATTCGCACATGCACACGTCGGTGACGTATAGCAGGTCGGGCACGGCTTGCTTGGCGCGCGCAAGGGCACGCTGCACGATGCCATCCTCCGCATAGGCACCGCTTCCGACCTCGTCCTTTTGCGCCGGAATGCCGAATAGCATGACACTGCGCACGCCCGCGGCTGCCAGCTGCTCAAGCTTTTCGGGTACGCGATTCAACGACCAGCGGAACTGTCCGGGCATAGACGAAATCTCTTCCATCCCATCCGCAGCAAGCGCTGCATCGTCCGCCACAAACAGCGGGTACATCAAGCTCGCCTTGTCGACGCGCGTTTCGCGCACGAGTGAACGTATAAGCTCTGATCCTCGCAGCCTGCGCGATCGCTGAATCAGCTCCATCTGCTCCGTCCTTTCGATCAAAACACTCGAACCGTTCAATGATACCGCAGAACGGATGGGGGAAACGACGCAAACACCCAGTACATGGGTATAAAAGATGCTAATAGGACAGGAGAATAACCTCGAGATTGAGGGCCCCAAATCAGGCATAAGCCAAGCAGGCTTGGCATCGGCAGCCCCGGATGGGCCAGGCGGACTTGGCGCCGATGACCCAGGATTGGCTAAGCGGACTTGGCACGGATGACCCAGCG
>CAYOBD010000003.1:0-13010 GCA_964402005.1 uncultured Eggerthellaceae bacterium | reverse complement strand
CTTGGCGCCGATGACCCAGGATTGGCTAAGCGGACTTGGCACGGATGACCCAGCGTCCCGCCCCAACTTCTGCGTTTCTGCGATAATCCTTAGAAACTGCACCGACTAACAAGGAACACCATGGCGAAGAGCTTCGGACAAAACCCCATCACGCGCAGAACTCTGCATTATTACTGGCAGGCTACGCGCAACCATCTAGGGCTGTTCATCGCGCTCATCTGCTCGACGGTGGTATTCGGCTTTCTGCTCACGTACGCAAACCCTTTCCTGATGAGCGCCATCGTCGATCGCATAGCAGCGGAACCTGTTAGCGCCGATCAGGTGTTTCCCGTATTCGGACCATACATCGCCGCACTCATCGTCGTGAATCTGGTGGGCCAGGGGGCAAGCAAGCTGCAGGACTACACGCTGTGGAAGCTTGAAATCGCTGTGAACTACGACCTGGCCACGCAAGCGTTCGATGCACTATGCAACCAATCGATGAGCTTCCATTCCAATCGCTTCGGTGGCACGCTCGTAAGCCAGACCACGAAGTACATGAACGCCTACAATCAGCTGATCGAAGTGCTCACTTGGCCTATCTTGCCCATTACAGAAGCCATCGTCTTCATCTGCCTGCTGCTTGGACCGCGCGTGCCGCTCTACACCGTCATTCTGATGTTCATGCTGGCCGTGTACATGTTCGTAAGCTATCGCATGTACAAGCGCATCTTGAACCTTAACGAGGAGGCGGCTGGCGCGCAGAACCAGCTTTCGGGCGAGCTGTCCGACAGCGTGGCGAACATCCTGTCCGTGAAGACATACGGGCGCGAAGACTATGAGCGCGGCCTGTTCGACACCGCCAACCGCAATGTGGTGGCGCGCGATAGCAAGCGCATGATGGCGAGTCTGGTCCGCGGCATCGTGACCGCCTGCATAGCTCTTGTCATCATGAGCATCGTGGCCGTGTTCATTTCGGGCGGCAATGCCTGGTTCGGAATCACTCCAGGCACGCTTGTAATGATGTTCACGTATACGTACAACGTGACGAACCAATTCAATTTCATCAATACCGGTCTGCAGCGCCTGAACCGTGCATTCGGTGATGCAAGCGGCATGACCGAAATCCTCGACGAGCCGCGTCTGGTAGATGACGTTCCCGGCGCACCTGACCTTGTCGTAAGCGAAGGCCGCATCGATTTCGAGGACATCGGATTCTGGTATACGGACGGCAATGCGCGCACCCGTGTGTTCGAAGGGTTCGATCTGCACATCCCCGCAGGCCAGCGCATCGGCCTCGTCGGCATGAGCGGCGCAGGCAAGACGACTCTCACCAAGCTGCTGCTTCGCTTGAGCGATATCCAAGAGGGGCGCATCCTGATAGACGGGCAGAACATCGCTTCATGCACGCAGCAAAGCCTACGCCGTCAGGTGGCATACGTACCCCAAGAGGCTCTGTTGTTCCATCGCTCGATCGCCGAGAATATCGCGTATGGACGCCCTGGCGCTTCTTTCGAGCAGATCCGCGAGGCGGCACGGCTCGCCAACGCGTTGGAATTCATCGAGAAGCTGCCTGAGGGATTCAATACGATCACCGGCGAGCGCGGCATCAAGCTTTCGGGTGGGCAGCGCCAACGCATCGCCATCGCCCGCGCGCTTCTGGCTGACTGCCCGATCCTTGTGTTGGACGAGGCCACGAGCGCACTTGACAGCGAAAGCGAACGACTGGTGCAGGAGGCGCTCAAGCGCCTGATGGCAGGACGGACCTGCATCGTAGTCGCGCATCGTCTGTCCACGGTGGCAAACCTCGACCGCATCGTCGTGCTCTCCGACGGGCGCGTGGTGGAAGACGGCCCGCACGCTCAGCTTATCGAGGACGGCGGCGAATACGCAATGCTCTGGAACCGCCAGACCGGGGCATATCTGGAATGAGCCGACGGCGCCCGGGCGCGTCAGCGGCACCTGGGCGAGCCGATTCACTCCCATCCAGCTCGCCACTAGCACTTCGCCCTGCTACTTCTTCACGGCGTGATAGACCAGCGCCTCGAAAACCACGTTCTCGGTACTGGGAGCAGTCGGCGCTTCGTGGCCGCGCTTGAAGCCCATGTTCGCCTCGACTTCGTGCGGCTCTTCAACAACCGTCAACTCAAAACCGAGTGCTTTCATCTGCTCTTCGAACTCCGCACGGCTCGGAGCGGCCTGGATGCTATTGCCCAGCTTGCGCGCCTCCTCGACGACGGCTGGATCGCGCGGCGCACTCGCAACCGCCACCTCGCAGACCAGAAGCCCGCCCTTTTTCAACACGCGATGCAGCTCGGAAAGGGCTTGCTGCGGATTGCACATCAGATGCAGGATGCTGTTGACGAATGCAACGTCGACCGTGCCATCCCCCAGGCCCACTCCCATCAGATCCTCGGGGTAGGCCAGATGGAACTCCATATTGTTGGCAGGCAAACCCGTCTCGCGCCATGCGCGATCCATACGGCTCTTCGCCTCGGCGATGTGGGTTCCCACCCAGTCGACACCGATTGCGCGTCCGCGAGCGCCCACGCGGTCGGATACCTTGAACACGCCCTTGCCGCGACGGCAACCCACATCGATCACCGTCTTGCCTTCGAGGTCGGATGGCAGCGACATGTGGCAGAGGCTTGCATAGCCGTACTCCCAGCAGGCATCGCGGTAGTAAGCGGCAAGCTCCTTGTCGGACGTTTCCGGAACGGTGACAGGGGCAGCTGCGGAAGCTGCCGGAACCTCGCCCGCCTTGATCGCCTCGGTCAGAGCGGCTTCGTCTTCTTTGACGGCATCGATGCGGTCAAGCAGATCGCTGCGCCGCTCGGTCGTCTGCAGCTGCTGGTTGTGGCGCACGAACGCATCGCATCCGTAACGGCTGATGAACAACGTCGTCTGGCGACGCGCCGTCAGCTCGGTTGTGAACAACAACGTCTCGCGCCCTGTTCCGAACGCCTGCTCAAGAAATGCATAGGCGTTCTCCAGCTGTTCACGCAAAACAGCAACATCCGATTCGAGCTTGCCCACATGCCCGCGGAACTCTTGATGAATTACCTCGAACGCGCCCATGCCAGCTTTTTCGCGCGCCTGCGAGCAGGCATTGGCGCATTCCTTGTAGATCGCCTGAACGCGCTTGGTGCGACGCATGGCACCCGTCTCGCCTGTCCCCGCTTCCGCCAAGCGGCGCAGGCGCTGTCCGCACTCGGCCGCCAGCGGATCGAGCACCTTGATCGCATTTCCGCCCTGCTCAGCCACAACGGGCTTGATGGTACGCAGCGCATTGCGCACCTCGGTGAGCACCTCTTCATCGAGCAGCACCTCCCCCGCTTGCGGGACGATGGCGTCGAGCATAAGGCCCAGCAGTGCCAGGCGCTCGTCGAAGGGCGCTTCGGCTGCGCGTTCGACCAGATCGTCCGTCCACACGCCATCCAGGATGGCAGGAATCTGGTAATCCGATTGATATTTGCAGAACAGGTCGTAGTACAGGCTGAATTTTTCAGCAATCTCCTCATCCTGCACGAACTGCTCGACCAAGTCCTGCTCCACCGGCTCGCCGATGCACTCATTGAGCATGATCATGCGCGATAGGTCCTCCCAACCGCGCGCCGTCACGAAGCTCTTGCCACCCGGCGTAGATTCGATGCGATAGAAATAGTCCTTCTCGGTCTCCAGGAACGTCGTAATCGCAGGGTGAATGCCGGCATTCGCCGCATAGGCCTTCCACGCATCGATGTCAGGCTCAACCTCGATCTTACGGATGCGGTCGAGCGTGGCGATGTCGAACTCATGTACCGATCGGTTGTACTCGGGAGGATTGCCCGCGCACGCGATGATCCACCCGTCGGGCACAGAATGCTTGCCGAACGTCTTGAACTGCAGGAACTGCAACATTGACGGATAGAGCGTCTCGGATACGCAGTTGACCTCGTCTAGGAACAGGATGCCCCGCTCGAGTCCGGTCTTGGCCATGTAATCGTAGATGGACGATATGATCTCGCTCATCGTGTACTCGCTGGCATCGAACTCGAAGCCCTTGTAGTCGTGATGCTCAATCACGGGCAGACCGAGTGCGCTTTGGCGCGTATGGTGCGTCATGGAATACGACACCAGGCCGATGCCGAGCTCGCTTGCCACCTGTGCCATAATGGCCGTCTTGCCGATGCCGGGCGGTCCGATCAGGAACAATGGCCGCTGCACGCGTGGATCGACCAGCCGCATCCCGTCATCATCGGTTTGCATGTAGGCGCGCACCGTGTCCAGCACAAATTTCTTAGCCCGTACGATATCCATCTAATGCTCCTGTCTAAACCTTACCGTTCCATCACTTCTTCTTGCGTCATCAAAACTTTCATCGCCCAGGCGGGGACGCGCACATTCGAGCGCTCCGTGTCGACGAACACGAACGCCACATCATAATCTGGCGCATGGCTCGGGAATATGCCGTAGCCGTCCGTGAAGTAGATCATGCCGCGCAGGTCCTCGAACTCGCCCTTGTCGAGTAGCAACTCCACATAGTCGAAAACAGGGCGGAAATCTGTTCCGCCGCCACCGCTCACCCAGAACGACTCCTGGTATTTCTCTAGCTGCTTGAGCGACTCGATCTTCGTAGCCGAGCGGATCGCGTTGTCGCATTGGATCAGATGGATGTTCATCTTGTCGCCGAACGCCGTCTGATTGCGCAGAATCGAATACGTGCGCTCGACGAACGTGCGCACGAGCTCGCCCGAGCATGAACCCGACGTGTCGATAGCGATCACAAATTCGCGCACGCGCTCGCTTTCGCGATATTCCAACGGCTCCACCAGGGGAATGTTGCCGTAGCGATCCATTCCATACGTATAGAAGATATAGTCGAACTCATCATCGTTGATGCACATGTCCTCAGCGACGGTCGCGAATTTCTTGAGGAAATCGTTGTAGTTCGCGGGTTTACGGTTGGCCACCGCCAGATTCTGGAGAAGGGCGCCGCCTGCTGCCGTTCCTTGGCGCACTTGTGAGCGGTATGCCGTCTCGGCCTGCTTGCTCATGCGCTCCCAATCCTCGCGTGCCTGCTCGTCGGCTGGATCAGGCTCCTCATCGGCTGGCTCGGGGTCGCGCTCGGCGATGTCTTGGTTGCCCCCTTCGTCTTCGGGCGCGTCTTCGCCGCTGTCTGCTTCCTGTGCTTGGGCGACGTCTTCCCCTTCGGTGTCGCCGTCGCCGCCATCGGCATCCGGGGCACCGGAGCCGTTGCCGTCCGGCGATTCATCAGCGTCGTCTTCCGCACCCATCCCGACCGTCGGCATCATCTGCGCATTATCATCATCGCTCATCAGGTCGGGGACGACCGCCTCCTGCTGTTCGGGAACTGCTCCCTGCTCGTCGCGGGGGTATCCCGCCCACATATCGTGTATGTCGCGTTTGAACAGCTCGGTGAAGCGCCTCAGATCATCGAAGTCCAAACCGTGTGAGCGATACAGCAGCTCGCCTGGCTGACCGCGCCGCAGCACCTGGTAGAGGGCGTCTGCCGTCATGGCACGCGCCTTGGTCGACAGCTCTTCTATTGCTGTGCGCCGCGCTGCGTCGAGCGCACTTGCGAAACGGTTGCCGACAAGGTCGAGCGCGCACGCCTCCACGGCAATGTCGCATGCGAGCGACCAAGTGTCGAATTCGTCGTGTCGTTTATCGAAGGGATGATGGAATATGCAGTGCAAAATGGTGTGTAAGCAGTCGCGCACCAGCTCATCGGGGTTTTCTCGATAGCGATCGACCACGTTTTCCGGATCGTAGCGCAGCACGCGGCCATTCGTCGCCAGCGTGCGCAGCAGCGGCTTGTGATCGAAAGGCATGTACCATACCGCTGTGCTCAGGAAACGCAACGCCATCGTGATCGACTTGCGGCATTCATCGAGCGCTTCGCGCGCGAGCGCATCGTACCGGTCGAACACGTCGCCGTACACGAACTCGACGCCGACGTCGCCTGTGCCTTTCGCTATGCGATATTGCTTGGTCTCCACTTGCGCTTCCAATCGCAGGTTGGCGGTTCAGCCGAACCCATTATTCCCCTTCAAGAAGAAATCTTAGCCGAACGTCAATCTTTCTTGTAGACAAACTCTTCCAGGTACATTTTGCCCTCGCGGAAAACTCTTCCTGGAACATTTTTCCACTCAGGAGCACTTTGCCGTCGCGGAAAACTCTTCCTGGAACTTTTTTCCATCCGTTGGCGTTACTCGGCAAGAGCTGCGCCGAAACCGACACCCTCGACGGCTGCGACCAGCGCAGCGGCATCGAAGCCATGGCCCTCGACCGTCGCAGCGTTGTCCTCTAGGCGCACCTCGACGCCTGTGACCCCGTCGACCCCTTCAAGCGCCTCCGTGACGCGGGCAACGCACTTCTCGCAGTGCATGCCGGTCACATCCAGGTTTACTACCTCTTTCTTGCTGAACAGGCTCATGTTTTCTCCTTCCACAAAGCCTTCCTGCCAACCTATTTCTGTCCTGCCGTCCATTTCGGCTTCCACGCGCGCAGACGCAGCGCGTTCGCGACAACGAAGATGCTGCTGAAGCTCATAGCCGCAGCGGCGATGTCGGGTGTCAGCGTAATACCCCAGAAGGCAAAAGCACCTGCTGCCACCGGAATGCAGATGATGTTGTAGATCAACGCCCAGAACAGGTTCTGCTTGATGTTGCGCATCGTGGCTCGCGACAGTTGGATTCCTGCGGCCACGTCCATCAAATCGTTGCGCACCAGCACCATGTCAGCGCTCTCGATGGCCACATCGGTGCCTGCCCCGATGGCGATGCCCACGTCGGCTCGCGCAAGAGCGGGCGCATCGTTCACGCCGTCGCCCACCATGGCCACCTTGCCATCACGCGCAAGCAGCTGGATCTGCGCATCTTTGCCGTCGGGCAACACACCGGCGACAACCTGATCGACGCCGACCTGCTTTTGAATGGCTGCAGCGGTACGCTCGTTGTCGCCGGTGAGCATGACCGTGCGAACGCCGAGCGCCGCAATCTCGCCCACGGCGGCCGCACTGGTCGGCTTCACCTGATCGGCTACGGCTATCAGACCCAGAAGCTGTCCGCCCCACGCGAAGAACAGCGGTGTCTTTCCCTTTCGCGCGAGTTCTTCTGCACGCTCCCCGAGCGCACCGAGCCCGATTCCGGCATCGCTCATCATGGCTGCGTTGCCGCCAAGCGCCTCGGCGCCCTCGGTCGTGCCCGCAAGACCTCGGCCGGCCACTTGGCGAAAATCCTTCACGGGCAGCTGATCGCTGTCATGCGCGACAGCATAATCGCAGATGGCGCGCGCAAGCGGATGCTCGCTTTTCTTTTCCAGCCCATACGCCAGCATCAACAGGTCGCCCTCTTCAACGCCGTCGGCCGTGATGATGTCGGTCACCTCGGGAGAACCTTTTGTGATGGTCCCCGTCTTGTCGAGCACCACGGTCGCGATGTCGTGCGCATTTTCCAAGGCCTCGGCGCTCTTGATGAGGATTCCCTGCTTGGCACCGCGCCCCGTACCAACCATGATGGCGGTAGGCGTGGCGAGTCCGAGCGCGCAGGGGCAACTGATGACAAGCACGGAGATGCCGTATACGATCGCCTTCGATATATCCATGCCCGTCGCAATCAGCCACACCGCGAACACGACTATGGCAATCACGATAACTATGGGCACGAATACGCCGCCAATGCGATCCGCCAGTCGCTGTATGGGCGCTTTCGAGCTTGTGGCGTCATCGACCAGCGCGATGATATGCGCGAGCGCGGTGTCGCTGCCGACACGTGTCGCACGCATCTTGAAATAGCCGGCGGTGTTCACAGTGGCACCTGTGACCTCGCTGCCGATGGGCTTGTCCACAGGGACGCTCTCGCCAGTGAGCGCCGATTCATCGACTACGCCATCTCCTTCGATTACGATGCCGTCCACAGGAACGCCTTGGCCGGCACGCACCACAAGGATGTCCCCGACCTGCACGCGCTCAACAGGGACTTCTTGCTCAGAGCCATCGTCGGCAAGCAAGGTCGCCGTTTTGGGAGCAAGGTCCATGAGCGCAGAGATGGCATCGGTCGTGCGTCCTTTCGAGCGCGCTTCGAAGAACTTGCCCAGCGTAATCAGCGTGAGGATCATACCCGCGCCTTCGAAGTACATGTCCATGGCAGCTGTATGTGCCGCATGAAGGTCGCCTGCGCCAAGTGCAATGCCGACGTGATAGAGCTGGGCAATGCTATAGACCATCGAAGCAGTGGCTCCAAGCGCAACGAGCGTGTCCATATTGGGTGCACGATGGATAAGTCCCTTGAACCCGTTTCGGAAGAACTTGAAATTGACGAACACGATCGGCGTAACCAGCAGCAGCTGCGTCAACGAGAGCGTCATGGAGTTTTCTGCGCCCAGGAAGCATGACGGCAACGGCCACCCCCACATGTGTCCCATGTCCAGGTAGAACAGCGGGATGCAGAAGATGAAGCTGACGATCAGCCGCATACGCACCGATTTTGCCTCTTGCGCGGCGGCATTGACCGGACGCGCCTGCGCTGCAACGACGGCGCTGGACGCTTCTTCACCCTCGATGCGAGGCGAGGCTCCGTAACCTGCCTCATCAACTGCAGCGCTGATGGCGGAAATCGTTTCCGGCTTGCCGTCGTAGGCTACGTCCATGCTGTTCTTCAGCAAGTTGACGGATGCTTTCTCCACGCCGGGAACGCCCAGAGTTGCTTGCTCCACGCGCGCCGAGCAAGCGGCGCACGTCATGCCTGTGATATCGAACCGTTGTGTAGCCATTAGCGCGACCCGAACTTTCTGATGAGGTCCATTGCTTCGTCGACTACCTCATCATTGCCCTGACGAACCTGCTCGACGACGCACGTGTGCAGATGGTTCTCGAGGATAAGCTCGCTCACGCGATGGACTGCTTTCTCTGCAGCTGCCAACTGCATCAGCACATCCCCGCAGTAGCGGTTATCGTCGAGCATAGCTTTTACACCCTTCAGCTGCCCGATTGCCCGACTGAGACGATTCTGCAGATTCGCCTGAAATCCTTCATCGCGAGGCGTAGCCTTGTGGCGGCATGTGCATTCAGATTTCTCCATGCGTATTCCTTCCATATACCCTAGGGGGGTATATTATCAGACGAAATGAGCCGTTTCAAGACGCAAAAGCGCAACGACGAGAATGGTACAGCCTTGTTACAGGCTCGTACCAAATGGTACAGCCCTGTAGCAGGTTTGTACCAAATGGTACAGCCCTGTAGCAGGCTCGTACCAAATGGTACAGCCCTGCTGCAGGGCTGTACCATCCTGGCAGGTGTCGATCGTGCGCTATTACAGATCGAAATCGAACAGGGCCGCACCGAATTCCGTGCGACGGATCTCCATTAGACGGCTGAGAACGGCGATTTCACCTGCAGCCTGAGCTGCTTCAATCGCGCTCTCGATATTGCCCGCATCCAAAATACCCGTTTCCAGCAGCTGATCGATTCCCTGGGGGTATCCGTTGCGCCCGAATACGACAACTATCTTCTCCAACGCCCCGCGCAGACTGTTGCGGAACCGCTGAACCACTTCAGGCTGAGCAAGCACGGGGTCTTTGATGCGCGCAAGCATGATGCGCGACCGACCGAGCATGTCCTGCGTAACGGAAGTCGCCCGATCCAAAAGCTCATAGGCGGTTTCGAGGTCGAACGTACCGCGGTTGAACGATTGGCGCATGGCCGTGTATCCACGGCTGCTCGGAGGCACCATGATGGTGTAGGACTTGCCCGTCTCCAAATCGTCGTAGATGATTTCGGGAACAATCGCGCCAAAGCCGAAACCGCTGATGTCGATCGTAGCAACACCGCTATGGAAGCGCAGGCTACGTATCCCCTTCGCATTGGAAAACGCATACGGGCCGATTGCGGTCACCTCGCGCGGTATCTCCACTTCGCCGTTTGGATTGTCTTGGCCCGTATAAAGCAGCACTACCACGCCGCCGTCTGGCTTGCGCTCGCACAGCAGGCCTTTGTACAGGTAAAAACGCTCGTTGTCCTCGGCGACAGCGACGCTTTTGATCGTGGGCGCATGGCTCCCAGCCATCGTCCCACCGGTATGCAATGCCGCAATCCCTATCGTATCGAGCGCCAGAGGGATATACAGATCCTGTAGGGTTGTCTCCCAAAACGCTCGGAAACCGAGAGATTCCAGCGTGTCTGGCAAGCCCACATGGACAAGGCTCGTGCATCCGCGGAACGCCGCTTCGCCGATGGAGCGCACGCCTTCGGGCAGCTCGATGGATTTCAGCTTCTTCTTGCCCGCAAACGCGCGATCGTCGATGCGCACCAAAGCGCCCTCGATTTCTTCAGGGCAGACATACGAGTCGATGGCTTCGTCGACGAACTGCACGAGCGACAACCCATCCTCGCAACGTTCGTATATAACACCGCCGATCAGGAAGAAACGTGGATTATCGGCATTAATGCGCAGGCAGGGGTCGACATTCCCGCATGAAACACCCGTTCCATCGAAGATTCCCTGCCCCAGGACGAGCGTCGTGGAAGGAATTTCGATCGATTGCAGCCCGCTTTCGCGAAAAGCGGAATCCCCGATTGAAAGCAGCCCTTCATTCAACTGAACGTTGTGCAGCTCTAAGCATTTGTAGAACGCCTTTACACCGATATGCATCAGATGAGACGGCGCACAGAACCTATGCAGCGCTGTATTCATGAACGCATAGCCGTGGATTTGCTCCAAATCGTCGGGAAGGTTAATGCTTTCGAGCTTATAGCAGGTGCTGAATGCATGCGAGGCGATGACGCGTACCGGAGCGCCGGCAAGCTGGTCTGGGACGTCCAGATGCCGTGCAGCAGATGCGCATTTCGTGATCAGGGCAAAGCCGTCGTCAGAGATGGCGAATTCGTAGACAGCGTCTTCACATTCAGCCGAATCCGTGGCGGTTATCGAAATCTCGTCGGCGAATTCGCGTGCGAAATCGGTGCCGTTCGTCAGAAACAGCTCGCCTACCGACGGGAGCTTCTGCACGAGCGCAACCGCATCGTCCGAAACCCGATTATTCGTTGGGTTGCGTACCGTGTAGCCCGTCAACCCATGATCCATGCCCATATGGGGCCTCCGATTATTCTCAGCAATACATCGCCGCCACTATAGCAGCTATTTTCTTCATCCGATAATGAGTCGGTTCCCCCAGAGGGGTTGATTCATTAAGGACGCTAATCTGCTCGAAGCGGGAAAAGGCTTTCAACAAGCTTATCCCCTAGGGCAACCGACCCATATGGGCAATCCTGCCGCTCTAATCCTCTTTGCTTTCCGCCCACATCCTAACGATCAGGTCGACTAGCGCATCCATGCTCGGCTCATCAGCCATCCAGGTTTGCATACCCAACCCATCTGCAGTGACGCGCGTCTGCTCGCCGATGCATGCAGCGCGCACGTGCGTGAAATCGACCGCAGGATGCACCCGCGCAAACGCACGTACACCCGACGAGCTGGTGAACGCAACGCAGAACACCTTGTCCTGGGCGAACTTCGATTCCACATCGATCAGACCGCCGTCAAGCGGCACCGTATCGTACGTGGGGATGTCATCCACCGTATGCCCCGCAGCCATTAGCGCCTCGACGAGCTGCGCATTGCCGATGCGAGCGCGCGGGATCAGAATCTTGCTGCCCGGATCGGCTGCTGCTGCCAACTCGCGGCCGAGCGTTTCTCCATTCGCCTTCGAGGGGACGAAATCCGCTGCAATGCCGTGAGCGCGTAGCTCTTTGGCCGTTCCCCCGCCAAGCGCGGCAAAGCGCACCTGCGCCAAAGCGCGCACATCCACCCCGCTTGACATGAGCTGATCGAAGAAGATGCGCACGCCCGAGGGGCTGGTCAGGACGATCCAGTCATAATCGGCGATGCGTCCGAGCGCCTCTGCGAGCTGCGCACAATCGGACTCTTCGGCTATGGGCACGGTGGCGATGGCGGGAATGTCAAGCACTTCAGCACCTAACTTGCGCAGGCGGACTGACATCGTGGAGACGAGCTCCGCTGGGCGCGTGACCATTACCTTGCAGCCCGCGAGCGGGAGTTTCTCATACCAGGTGAACTGATCGGCGAGTCCGGCGACGCCGCCGACCACAATAATGGCAGGAGCGGCGATATGTGCCTCGGCGGCTTTATCCGCCAGTGTGGAAACCGTGGCGACCACACGGCGCTGACCTGCAGTTGTGCCCTCCTGAAGCACTGCCGCCGGCATATCCGGACCCATTCCGGCATCCAACAAGCCAGCCATCAAGTCGGGCAGAGCGCGTGCGCCCATCAGGAACACGAGCGTACCGCGCGTGCGCACGAGCGCCTCGAAGTCGATGTCGTATGAAGCACCGGCGCGCTTGTGCCCCGTGATGATATGAAGCGACGAGGTGAAATCGCGATGCGTGACGGGAATGCCGTTGTAAGCCGGCACTGCAAGAGCGGAGGTAATGCCCGGCACTACTTCAAACGGCACGCCATGCTCAGCAAGCAGCTCGAGCTCTTCTCCGCCGCGCCCGAACATGAACGGATCGCCGCCCTTCAGGCGCACCACCTTATTGCCGGCGAGCGCCTCATCGAGCAGCACTTGGCTGATCTGCTCTTGGGGCATCGTATGGTTCGCAGCGCGCTTGCCAACATCAATCGTGCGCACGCCGCGTGGCACAAGCGCAAGCACGCCATCGCCTACGAGCGCGTCATACACCACAACATCGGCCTGCGCGAGCACAGCGGCCCCCTTGCGCGTGAACAAACCCGCATCGCCTGGCCCCGCTCCGACCAGCCACACTTTGCCTATCTTGGTTGCCGCATCATCCATGTTCGTCTCCGCTCTATAGGGATGGTACAGTCCTATTGCCGAGGTGCACCATCTACCATCACCAGGGTGTACCATCAACCTGCTTGCTGCTACACTCGCTCGCCTTTTCCTGCTTTCAGCTCATCTGCCAGCTGCTCGGCCAAGGCGATAGCGTCAGTGCGGGCACCGGTTATGGCGCCGCGCCATGCCGCGCCAGTCTGCTCGTCGCAATACAA
>CAYOBD010000002.1:0-27787 GCA_964402005.1 uncultured Eggerthellaceae bacterium | reverse complement strand
TGGCATGGAAGTCGCCGGTGAAGTGCAGGTTGATGTCCTCCATGGGAACGACCTGGGCGTAACCGCCACCAGCTGCGCCACCCTTAACGCCGAACACAGGGCCCAGCGACGGCTCACGCAGAGCAACCATGACCTTCTTGCCGAGCTTGCTCAGGCCGTCCGCCACACCCACGGTCGTGGTGGTCTTGCCCTCGCCAGCGGGCGTCGGGTTGATGGCCGTGACCAGAACCAGCTTGCCCGGCTCCTGCGGCTCGTCAAGCAGCACGTTGTAGTCGATCTTGGCCTTGTAGTTGCCGTAAAGCTCGATGTACTTCTCGGGGATGCCGACCTTCTTGGCAATCTCCAGGATATGCTGCGGTTTTGCTGCCTGCGCGATCTCGATATCAGATGGCATTGTTTCCTCCTATTCGTTGGGAATGTTACCGCTCTCCTTACGGTTACAAACTTGCATTGTATATGAGTAGATTGAAATAATCATGCAGAGAAGTGACCAAACATAGAAAACCATATGTGACGATATAGACAGGGCTGGACGCAAAAGGAACAGAAAGGGACAGTCCCATTCTGTTCCTTATTTCACGTTCCTGCGGCGACGGAGGGCGACCAGTGCCAGGCAGAGGGCCGTCAGAGCGACAAAGCCGAGCGCCAAGACCGCCATCCCGATCGAGTCGCCGGTCTTGGCGGATGCGCTCTGTGCGTAGGCGCTTGCCTTGGCCGTCGTGGTCTTGTCGGAGCCCGACGAAGCGCCGCCATTGCTGCCGTTGCCGCCGCTGCCATTGCCCCCGTCGTCCGGGTCCGGCGCAGGCGCGGCTTTTGCGGCCACGGCGAACTTCGCCGTGGCGGGATCACCGTCGTCGAAGAGGGCGGCAACGGTGTGCTCGCCGTCCGCCAACGTCTCGAGGTAGGCAGGCTGGATCTCGAGAATCACGCTGCCGCTCTCGGCCGTCCAATTCGCCTCGCCAGAAGCGCCCTTCTGCGGGACGGCCTCGCCGTCCACCTCGATGCCGACGAAGTGCGCGAATGCCGTCTCTGGGTCGACCGTGCGCTCGACCTTTAGATCGAGCGCCTCGCCCGAGCCCCTCGTCCAGGTGCCGTCTGCACCCGACGTCACTCTGTAAACGCCCCTCTCGACGGGCTCCTCGCTAATCGTGAAATCCCCCGCAACGACGGTCACATCGTAGTTCCCGTTAGCCGTGTACTCAGCCGTGATTACGCCCTTGTAGGTGCCGGGCGCCTCGTCGGAGTTCGTCCGCTTGTAAGACACCGTGCCCAGATCACCCTCGGCCACGAGCCCCTCGACCGTGCCGATGAAAGCCGGGTCGTCCTCGCCCGCCACCTTGGAGGCGCTATCCGCCTTGATAGTGACCTTCGCGGGCTCGATAGCCAGCACGCCATCCTCGATCGTGATAACGTAGCTCGCAGTGACGTCCACACCGCCGTGCGTGATCCTATAGCTGGCAACGGGGTTGTTGCCCTCGGCGGTATCGGCGACATTCACCGCAGAGCCATCGGCCGCGCCCTCGAAGGCGTCGCCAGCGATCAGCTCGCCGGAAGTCACCGTGACGGCCGGGTTGGTCAGCGCCGTGCCGTCGTAGACCTTGGAGGCGCTCGCAGCCGTGATGGTGATGGGAACCGAGGCGTTCTTCACCGTAAGCCCGCCGTCGACCGTTTCAATCGTGTAGTTTCCAGGCTTGCCGCTCAAAAGTTTGTAGCTCGAAACCCTGTTGGGCACCGAACCATCGCTTGGGAAGGTGACAGAGCCCTCGACCACGACGTCGGTGACCTCATCTTCGCCCACGAGGCCGTTGACGACGAAACCGCCGTTTGAGTGCGCAGCGCCATCGTAGGTGAACTCCTCGGACTCCGCTGTAATCGTCACGGTCCTCTCCTTGACAGTCAGCGGGGCGCTGGCCGTCGCTGTATTGGTGTAGTTTGAGTTAGTCGCTTGCACTTGGATCGCGCAACTATCTTCCACGTCGGTGGCAACCAGGCTTGAGAGGTCCTCCGTCCAGTTCTCGCCATCCTTGCTGTACAGAATCGTGGTCTCACCGCTCGACGCGTTGGTGGACGCATCCAGCGGAAGAGCATGACGCCTGCCATCGTATGTGTATTCCTTCCCATCGAGCAACACCGTAAGCTCGCCGCTCGCAATTTGGATGGTCAAAGCGCCGTTTTCCACCTTGACGTCGTAATTCGCAGTGACATCAGCCTCGCCGCTCTTGATAGCCACCTTATTCGCAGACGTTATGGCACCCGCATACGGGCCGCCGACATCGGTGCCCTTCGCCGAGAACACCACGTTGTGCGTGTGCCCCTCGACCAGGCCGTCCACCGCCACGGTCGAAATCTCGATCTCGAACCCCGTGTAGTCCTTGGTCTCGGATCTGCCCGCGAAAGTCACCGGGCGCTTGGTTATAGCCAGCGTTCCGGCTATCGGGGTGATATCGTAGCTCGCAGTCACATCCTGCTCGCCGTGCATGACCTTATAGCCCTCCGCGACCGGGTTATTGCCGGAGACGGTGTCGGCGACATCTGTTGCGGAGCCGTTGGCGCTCGCCACGAGCGTATCGCCCGCGAACAGCTCCCCGGTAACCTTGATAACAGCCGGGGCGGTCAGCGCCGTGCCGTCGTAAGTCTTGGAGGCACTCGCAGCCGTGATGGTGATGGGAACCGAGGCGTTGGCCATCGTAAGCTCGCCGTCGGATGTAGTCACCTCGTAGTTGCCGGGCTTGCCGACGGTGAACTTATAGCTCGAAATCGTGTTGGACACCGTGCCTTCGCTCGGGAAGGTGACAGAGCCGGTCACGACCGCGCTGATTTCATCATCGCCCACAAGGCCCTCGACGTCGTATTCGCCCCAACTCTGAGCTGTGCCGTTGTAGGTGAAAGCCTTGCTTTGGGCCGTAACGGTCGCAACCTTCGGACTGATGATCAGCGTAGCGCTGCCCTCGCCGAGCTTGCCGGGATAATCCGTGCTGGTCGCACGCACCTGAACCGGGTAGGTGCCGGCGTCTGTAGCAGTCAGGCTAGAAAGGTCTTCCGTCCAGTACTCACCGTCCAGCGAGTACTTGAACGTGGTCGTATTCTTCGGAGCGTTGGTTGTAGCTTCGACGGGCAGCGCATGCGGCTTGCCATCGTACGTGAAGGACTTCCCGTCGAAATACACCGTAAGCGTATCGCCCCTCTCCTGGATGGTGAGCTTGCCGTTTTCGATCGTGATATCGTAGTTGTCGGTGACAACGGCACCGCCCGCCGTGATGGCCACGTCGGCCTTCGCCGTGATATTGCCGGAATACTCGCCCACATCGGTTCCCTTCGCCGAGTAGGTCACGTTGTGCGTATGGCCCTCGACCAGGCCCTCCACTATCACGGTCGATATCTCGATCTCTAATCCCGTGATGTCCTTGGTCTCGGACCTGCCCCTGAAGGTTACCGGGCGCTGTTCTATAGACAGCTTGCCTTCGTCCTTGCTGATTTCGTAGTTACCCGCCTTGTAAGCCTCGCCCTCGGTGAAAACAATCGTGTTCGTTACCTCCCCATCGGGGACGTTCGTCACAAAGCCGGTCGCCTCAAGGCCAGTTACCTCGCCGTCCACGAAACCATCGCCTGCAACGGTCACCTCGGGCTTTGCGAGCGGCGTGCCGTCGTAGATCTTCGTGCCGCTTTCACTCGTCAACGTCACATTGCGCTTCGAGATGGTGAGCGTCGCGCTGTCCGTGGCTTCATTGGTATAGTTCGGGTTGGAAGCACGCACCTTGATCGTGCAGCCGTCAACCACGTCTGTAGCAGTCAGGCTCGCAAGCTCGGTCGTCCAGGTTTCGCCGTCCTTGCTGTACTCGATCTTCGTCACACCGCTCAGCGCATCCGCCGTCGCTGCGGACAGCGCGTGCGGCTCGCCGTCATATGTGAACGTCGCGTCTTCAAGCGACACTGCAAGCACCAGTGATGGGTCCTTCTCGATAGCCAATGCACCGTTTTCGACCGTGATATCGTAGTTGTCGGTGACGACGGCATCGCCCGCCATGATGACCACGTCGGCCGCCGCCGTGATATTGCCGGGATACTCACCAACTTCGGTTCCTTTTGCCGAGTAGGTCACGTTGTGCGTATGGCCGGAAACGAGCCCGCCTCCCAAAACCGAAACGCCTGCGATCTCGTGTTCGGAGCCTGTGTAGTACTCGGTGGCAGATTGCCCCGCGAAAGTCACCGGACGCGGCGCGATCGTCGGATACCCGTCCACATCCGGGTTCGGATCCTCCACGCACACCTTGGCGGTGTTCCTGTGGTATGCATCGCCTTTCGCGTAATACCATACATAGTAGGTGCCGGCGTTCGTTCCGGTGGGCGGCGTTACGCCGAATGCGTCGTCCGAGGGAGCTTCCGTGGCATTCTCGCCCAGGGCATACATCATAGTTCCGCCGGAGCAAGAGCCTTCATCGATCAGCATCTGCGGCTCGCCCGTGTAAACCAGCTCGTTGATGATCGGCGCTTCTACGTTTGTCACATCCTCCTTTTTCCCATCGGGAACCACGAGCGTATTTGTAACGAGGAATGCGCAGGTGTCGAATTTCATCACGCTGGGCTCATATTTTTCATCGACATCTACGGTGAGGGTATAGACGATCGGCTGCCCCTCAGAATCGCTGATGGGGACCTTGCCGAAGCTGAACGGCCACAGCCCGCTTTCCCCTTCGGTAACCTCCTGGGGACTGACTTTCTCGACCTCTACGCCATTCGCATACAGATGCACTGCGACCTTCTCCGGGCGATCGCCGTTCACGTTCTTGGCATCGTCCCATTCCACCAAGCCGAACGCTTCGGTTTCGTCCTGCCTGCTTGATGCATGGGTGTTGGTAACGGCGAAGCCATCGACAATCGTGCTATATCCGGTAATGTCATTCTCGACAATCTCGTATT
The DNA here is from genome assembly GCA_964402005.1 of uncultured Eggerthellaceae bacterium. Classification (GTDB taxonomy): domain Bacteria; phylum Actinomycetota; class Coriobacteriia; order Coriobacteriales; family Eggerthellaceae; genus CAYOBD01. The sequence goes on along the minus strand of CAYOBD010000002.1, from coordinate 22,870 downwards.
CGATTTTCTCGCCTGCAGCATACAGGTCATACTCGCCGAAGCTGTATTGCCAGCTGCCATTCGCGTCCGGAGCGACCGTTGCAGCGGGTGCAAGATCGACATCGCTGCCCTTCTTCCGCAGATGGACCGTCACCGAGTTAGGACGCAATCCATCGGCATCGTTGTCGTCGTCCCAGAAGATCGTTCCCGCAATCGTAATCTTGGTTGACGGCGTATGGACGAATGTAAGGATGACCCCATTGGTGCTATCGGAGCTCACCTCGTAGCGGTACTGCCCGATGGCGTCCCGTCCGAATGGATCATTCTCGGTCGGTTTAATGCAAGACCAACTCGGAACAACCACCACGCTCTCAAGGGTGCCTTTCACGACGCCGGTCCAACCCTGCTGCTTCGATAGCGTTATCCGATCGGGCTCCCCTTCGGAGACGAGCAGCTCCACGCTGTCCGCTCTCAGACTGTCGGCGTTGTCGCCATCCATCCATACGATCCTAACGGGAATTTCGCCTGGTTGCAGCCATTGGGCCGTGAAAGTGACGTCCTCGTCGACCGTGAACGCCTCGCCTGGTTTGCAGGTCCGCTCTTCTGCGGTCGCCCCTTTCGCTTTCCAACTGCCGAGATACCTGCCCTCCAGATGCCTGTAGATGTTTCCGGGAATCTCGAGATCCGTCCCCTTCAGCACCTTGTAGGTTTGCGGGGGGTATTTCGCGTCGTCATCGAGCCCCGACTTCACGGTAATGGTGCAGTATTGCAAGCCTTCGAAGAAGTTAGTCCTCCAAATTGCCTCCGCATGCTCGGCATTGAAGTCATCCATCCTGACCCAGCCGATGTAGTGCCCCGTGTTCATCGGACCGAAGATGTTTCCCTCGCCGACCAACCGCTTGTTCACATATTGCGCGACTTCGACCGGATTATCTCCAGCGGTATAATGGACAATATTCGCCATCCAGGAATTGTATTTAATGAGATCCGCAAACCAACCGCTCTTATCGTATTTGTCCTTCTCGGTGCAATTCAGCTCCCAGTACCAAAGGCAGTCGTAGTTTTCGTCCGCATCGGTGGGAAGCCATTTCTGGTTGCCTCCCATTTCCACATACGACTTGTTTACGTTTTCTACCATCGCCTCTTCACTGTCCGCGTAATGCGTCGGGTCCGTATAAGCAATGCCGTCGAACGAGGTTCCCCTGAAACCGCCGCAGATGCTGAGGCCTTCTTCATCGCCCGGGAGAATCACGATCGTCCCGCGGCAATCCTTGAGCTGCGGCATGTGCGTGTACGCAGCGAAGTAAGAGTCGGAGCCAGCCTCTTTGTAGAGATAGGGTTCTCCAGTCGAGGGATTATCCTGGAGCAGAAGGGCTTCCAGCGTTTTTCGAGCGCGCCGGTAAATGGGGCCGCTATGGCCCGACAAAGTCGTCTCCGGCCTTATGTTGAGGACAATCGTTTCCGTTGGATGCATCTTCAGGAAATCCTTCATCCAGTTGAGCACCTGGACGAAACTCAGTAGATCGTCATCGCTATTCATAGCGTAATAGGTACCTGCCGCACCCTCCGCGCCATGGCAAACCCAAAGGTTGCGACCGTCGTCTTTCCATTTGTAACCCCCGCCTTGCTTTGTTTTGTAGTTATCATTCAGGCGGATATCGAACTGGCGCGCACCCTGGTCGAGCTGCTGATAGATGTAGTCTTGCTGCGTCTTGGCGAATTCAGCACCTATGTAAGGGAAAAGGAAGGCCACGAATGCCGTGCCGTCAACCCAATAGTATTTCACGTTGTTCATTCCGGAATCATGGGATCCGGGCATGTTGATCTCGTTGAGATAGCGCTCGCCGGAAATGCCGGACATCCAATTTAGACCGGTCAGTGTCGTTGTATTGAAGTTCAACTGATCATTCCAGCTGACGAACGGGCTTTCGTACTCCGTTTCCCCGAAGTTGTCCAACCCCAATGCGGCCTCGCCGTTGAGCTCGTAAACCGAGTACCCCTCGGGCGACGTGAAATACAGTACAGGGCTTTTGTCCTTGTTTTTGCTGTCGTCGCTATACCCGCTTGTGAACGTGCCCCATCCCTCTTTTATGGAAACGCCGATACTCGCACCTTCGGCAAAATCGCCCGTTACCTTCAGCCTGCCTTGGGAAGGCAGATAGATATCAGGGCCGCCGAGCGTTGCTTTGTTGTTCTGCACGACGGGTCCGCCTTTTACGTTGATCGCCGAGCCCTCGTTCGCCATGATGCCGCCGCCGCGCTCATCGGCCTTGTTGCCGGTGATCGTACCGGCTTCGAGGTTCAGCGTGCCATCCGTTTCCAGGCCGATGCCACCGCCGTTCTCTTCCGCTGCGTTGGCCCTGACGATGCCGCCTGCCATGTTGAGGGTGCCGTACACGTAGATGCCGCCACCGTCGTCGGTTGCCTGGTTGCCTTCGATGATGCCGCCCTCCAGGTTCAGCGTACCCGTTTCGTTGACGTTGATGCCGCCGCCGTGTATCGCCCAACCGCCCTTGACGGTGCCAGTTCCCAGGTTGTTCCCTTGCTCGTCTGTGTCCTGCAGGGTAAGCGTCCCGAAAACCTCGAAGACGTGGCCATCTTTGTCCGACTCCATACGGTTGCGATTCAGGGTGTGGCCTGCCAGGTTGATTGTGATGCTTTTACCCTGAGGAATCTTGATCCTGTCATCGGATGGCTTCGCGGCATAGTCTCTGATAAGCGTGATCGTTGCACCGTCGGCCGCGTTTTCGATAGTGCGCTTCAGCGTCGACCACTCGGAGCTGATCTCCACTTCGCCGTCTGCATTGAGGTTCATGTCGTAGCCTCTTGTCACAGCGAAATATTGATGCGGATCGGCGCTGCCGTTGAAAAGACGGTAGTTCTCGGTGAGTACGCCGACGCCGTCCTCCATGTCCACATGAATCTTCGCATCGTCGGCCAACTGCCCCGTGAGCTTGAGCTTCCTACCCTCGCGCAGGAATACGTCATTGCCGAAGATGGTTGCCGAGTTGCCTTGCACGATGACGCTGCCCCTGATTCCAGTGGGATCGGAGTTCCCGCCGACGAAGACGCCGCCACCTCGTTCTGCGGTGTTCCCGGAAATCAGCGTGCTACCTTCGGAGGTACCTGTACCGCTCGTTCCGTCGATGATCCTCAGTGTTTCGTCAGAGTAGACGCCGCCGCCGTCATCATCCGACCTGTTGCCGGTAATGGTGCAATTCGTAAGCGTCAGCTCGCCTTTTCCGCCGCTCTCGTTATCGTTGTAGACGCCGCCGCCCTGCTTATGCGCGGTGTTCCCCGTGATTGTGCAATTCGCAAGGCTCGCCGTGCCGAAGCTCTTGACACCGCCGCCCTCAGCACCGCTTGCCGTATTGTCGCTGATGGTAACGCCCGATGCAGTGAAGGTCGCGCCGTCTTTCACCTTCACGCCACCGCCCCCGTCGGATGCGATGTTGCCGGAGATCGTGCCGCCTATCACATGGAGGGTTCCGTAGCGCACGTAGATGCCGCCGCCGTCGTTATCGCTGGCCGTATTGCCATCGATGTGCGTATCTCTGATCGTCAACGTCCTGCCGCTTGCATCAAGGCGCAGGCCGCCACCGAAGTCATCGGACCTGTTGTCGGTAATCCAGCAATTCTTGATTATCGACTCGTCGTCGTTCAGATGCACGTTCAGGCCGCCACCGGTATCATCCGCAGTGTTGCCGGAGATGGTCGTGCCATCCAGGTCGATCTTCCCGCTGGAGCTTACATAGATGCCGCCGCCGGTATCATCCGCAGTGTTGCCGGAAACGGTGCCGCCCGTCGAGTTCATAGAGCCTTCTACGCAAATGCCGCCGCCATCCGTGCCCGCTCTGTTGTCCGACACGGTACCGCCCGACATGTTCAGGGTGCCCTCACTTCTGACAAGGATGCCGCCGCCGTCCTTTTTCGAACCGTTGCCGACGATGGCGCCGCCCTCCAAGTTGAGGATGGCGTTGTCATGGATGTAGATGCCGCCGCCGCGACCCGAAAAGCCGCCGGTAATCGTTCCAGGCCCTGGACCGTGGTTGTCGGTTGGGTTGTCCTGGATGGTCAAGGTCGTCTTCGCGATGCTCGAGCCTTCGAGCACCTCGATGACGTGGCCGTCTTCCTCGTGGGACGAAAGGTTGCGGTCCAGCGTATAGCCGTTCAGGTTTATCGTGACGGATTTGCCTGCAGGAATCTTCAGCACCTTATCGGTCGAACATGCTGTGTAGCTTTGGCTGAGCACTACGGGCCGGCCGTTTTCCGCTGCTTGGTTTATAAGCTCTTGAAGCGCCGGCCAGGAAGAATGGATCCTTGCTTCCGTCCTGCTCTCCGACCAAACGACGGGAATCGCCCCGTCTCCTGTGCCGAAAAACGTATTGGGGGCCTCCGAGTGCCTGTTGCGGTAATTCACCGTGAAGTCTCCAGGGTCCTGCATGTCGATATAGCCGATCCTGGTGCCTGTGATGGCCCCGGCGATGGTTAGCTTCTGACTCTTCCGCAGATAGAGGTCGTTGGCAGTTGGCGCTGTGTTGCCTTCTACCAGGATGGCGCCCTTGATTTCTGTGGAATCGGCTTCCTTGCCGATGAAGATGCCGCCGCCTTTGTCATCTGCGGTGTTGCCGGGAATCTCCACGCCGTTTCTGGTGGTCTTGCCGATTGTCCCGCCGACGATCTTCAGCATCTTATCGGAGTAGACGCCGCCGCCGTCGTCACCCGACGTATTGTTGGAGATGGTGCAGCTCTCGAGCGTCATGTCGCCCAGGCTATCGCCGTCGTTGTCGTTGAAGATGCCGCCGCCCTGCTCCTTCGCACGGTTTCCCATGATGTCGCAATTCTTCAGCGTCGCCGTGCCGACGTTATTGACGCCGCCGCCTTCATCACCCGCGGTGTTGTCGTTGATGGTGACGCCGGTCGCCGTGAAGACCGTGCCGCTTGTGACCGCGATGCCGCCGCCCGCGCCGGACGCGGTGTTGTTGGACAGTGTGCCGCCGTTCATCTCGATGGTGCCCCAGTGCAGGCAGATGCCGCCGCCTTTCTTGCCGGCCTTGTTGTCGGTGATACTTGCGCCGGAAATCGTCAGTTTCTTGCCTTTTGCGTCCATATAGATTCCGCCGCCGGCTTTATCTGATTCGTCATGGTCGATCGTGCAGTCTTTGATAGTCGAATTGGCCTGCGCCTCCAGGTATATGCCGCCGCCTTCGTCATCTGCATAGTTGTAGGACACGGCACCGCCCGTCATGACGAGCGTACCCGATACGTAGATGCCGCCGCCATCCGTGCCGGCCTTGTTGCCGGTGATGGTGCCGCCTTCGAACTTGAGGGTAGCGCCCTTGTTGACGTAGATGCCGCCTCCGTATGCCGAATAACCGCCGGTGATTGTGCCGGTACCCGTGTCGCTGCTGTCAATGATGGTGAGCGTTGCGCCGTTGAACACTTCGAAGACGTGGCCGTCTTCCTTCTTATCTGAAAGGTTCCGGTTCAGCGTAAAGCCGGCCAGGTCGATCGTGATGTCCTTCTTGATTTGAAGCCGATCGTCGACCGATGTGGCCGTGTAGTCATGCGGAAGCGTGAGGACTCCGCCCCTTGCAGTGGCGTCGATATCTGCTTGGAGGGTTCTCCATGTCGATTTGAGCTGCGCCTCGGTGTGTAAAAAGTCATAGCCGACATCGAGCCCATCGGGTGAGAAGAAGTACTTATCGGGCGGGTTCGTGCCGTTTTTCGCTTTGTACCCGCTCGTGAAGGTCCCGATGTCGTCTTCCATCGTGATGCCGATCCGCGCGCTCTCGGACAGCGCTCCGGTTACGGTGAGCACCTGGTCTTCCCGAACGTAGACATCCGGAGCCTCTGCCACTGCGGAGTTATCCTTCACGACAATGTCGCCCTTGATTTCTGTCGTGTCGGAATCCAGGCCGACGAAGACCCCGCCGCCGCGTATCGCAGTGTTGTTGAAAATGTATACGCTGTTTTCAGAGGTGGTTCCGCCGTTGATCTTCAGCACCTTGTCGGTGTAGATGCCGCCGCCATCGTCGTCGGAGTTGTTGCCGGAGATGACGCTGTTCTCAAGTATCAGGGTGCCTTCGCTCTTGCTGTTGTTCGGGTTGTTGTCATTGAAGATGCCGCCGCCTTGCTCATGCGCATGGTTCAAACGTGTGGTGCAGCCTGAAAGTTTCGTGATGCCGAAGTTCTTGATGCCGCCGCCCTGCCCGGTTTCCGCCTCGTTGTCTTCGACGGTGATACCGGTCGCTGTGAAAGATGTTTGGCTCGCTATCGTCGCACCGCCGCCTTCAGGTGCTTTGTTGTGCGAAATGGAGCCTGACTGCCCTTCGCTGACAGACATCTCGATGGTACCGTTATGCAAGCAGAGGCCTCCGCCGCCTTCCCCTGACACGTTATTGTCGATTTGCGTGTCAGTGATCGTAAGCTTGCGGCCCGATTCATCCATGTACAGGCCGCCGCCTGCATCGCCTGCGTGGTTGGAGGTGATTTTGCAATTATCGATGGACGAATTCGACCTCAGATGAACATATATGCCACCGCCTTCATCGTCTGCGGTGTTGTTAGTGATGATTGCATTGCTGAGCTTGATCCAGCCGTTGGACTTCACAAAGATTCCGCCGCCCGCGCCAGAGGTCGTCTCGTTGCTGGAGATGGTGCCGCCCGTCATAGTGAGGGAGGCGTTGCTATAAACGAAAATACCACCGCCGTGGCCTTCGACCGTATTTCCGGAGATGGAGCCGCCCGACATGGCCATGGAGCCGTCAATGTATATGCCACCGCCGCCGTGACCGGAGTTGTCGCCTTTACAGTCGTTTTTATAGACAGAACCACCCGACATGGTCAGGGTGCCGCCAACGTATATGCCGCCGCCAAGGGTATTGGCGGTATTGCTGGTAATGGTGCCGCTTTCGAAGTTGAACGCGGCGCCTTCGGCGACGTAGACGCCGCCGCCCCAACCGGCGTATCCGCCGGTGATCTTTCCGGTCCCCAGATTGCCGTCCGAAGCGCTGCTATCCGTGATGGTGAGCGCTGCGCCGTTGAGCACCTCAATGACATGGCCGTTGTCTTTCAACGATGAGAGGTTGCGGTTCAGCGTGAAGCCGGCCAAGTCGATCGTGACATTCTTTTTGATCTGCAGCCTGATGTCGCTGGAAAGCCTCGTGTAATCGTGTGTCAGCGACACGGTTCCGTTTGCGGGTTCGGCGTCGATGTTGATTTGAAGGGCCTTCCACTGGGTTACGATCTGCGCCTCCTGCTTATTGTCGGTGAAGGCAATCTCGTACCCATCCGGGGAGAAGAAATACGTTGAGGGGTCGGCGGAGTTTTTGCTGCTATAGCCCGTCGTGAAGGTTCCGAGCCCTTCGTACATGGTGACGCCGATATGGGAGCCTTCGACCAGCTGGCCCGCGAACCTGGACATGGCAAGCTTTCGTTCCGGTCGCAGGTAGATGTCTTTGCCGGTGGACGCGATGTTGTTTTCCACCACGATCAAACCCCAAATGCTGGTGTCATCGGAGTCCGAGCCGAGGAAGATGCCGCCGCCGGTGCTTGCGGTGTTCCCGGAAATCCGCACTGCGCTTGCGGAATCGCTGCCGCCGTGTACTCTCAGCGTCTCGTTTGAGTAGACGCCGCCGCCATTGCTGCTGGTTGATTGATTGCCGGTAATGGTGCAGCTTGTAAGCGTCAACAAGCCAGCGCCGTTGCCATTGCCATCGTCGTCGTTGTAGATGCCGCCACCCTGAAACTTCGCGGTATTCCCCGAGATTGTGCAGTTCGCAAGGCTCGTGGTGCCGAAGTTCTTTATGCCGCCGCCTTCTTCCCGGCTTGCCGTGTTGTTGCTGATGGTAACGCCATTTGCAGTGAAGGTCGTGCCGTCTTTGACTTTGACGCCGCCACCGCCGCCGTATGCGGTGTTGCCGGAGATCGTGCCGCCGGTCATCGTGAGGGATCCGTAGCTCACGTAGATGCCGCCACCGTCGTTGTAGGCGGTCGTCCTGTTGTTATCGATGCGCGTGTTTTCGACCGTCAGCTTTCTGCTGTTGCTGGCCGGGTCCAAGCGCAAGCCGCCGCCGAAATCCTTCGAACTATTGCCCGTAATCGAGCAGTTCTTGATGACCGACGTGTCATCCTTCAGATGCACGTTCAAACCACCGCCGGTACCGTTCGAGATGTTGCCGGATATGGTCGTGCCGTCAAGGTTAATCCGGCCATCATCGCTTACGTAGATGCCGCCGCCGGTCTTATCTCCGGTGTTGCTCGAGATGGTGCCGCCCGTCGTGGTCAGGGTTCCGCTCACGCGAAGTCCACCGCCGTCGCTGCTAGTCTCGTTGTTCGAGATGGCGCCGCCCGACATGGTCATGCTGGCGTTCTTGTATACGTAGACACCGCCGCCGTCGCCATAACTCGTGTTGTTCGAGATGGCGCCGCCCGACATGGTCATGGAGCCGTCTACGTATACGCCGCCGCCTCCGTGGCTGTCTTCGTCGCCTGTGCACGTGTTTTTGTAGACGGAGCCGCCCGACATGATCAGGGTGCCGCCTACGTATATGCCGCCGCCAAGGGTATTGGCGGTGTTGCCGGTGATGGTGCCGCTTTCGAGCTTGAACGTGGCGCCTTCGTTGACGTAGATGCCTCCGCCCCAGTATCCGTGGCCGCCGGTAATCGTTCCGCCGCCCACGCTGTCTTTGACGGTCAGCGTTGCGCCTGAGTAAACCTCTATGACGTGGCCGCCGTCTCTCACGGATGATTCAGCGAGGTCGCGGTCCAGTTTATGGCCGGCAAGATCGATCGTGATGGACTTGGTGACTTTGATGCGGCCCTTATCCTTCCCGTAATTGACCACATTGCCGCCCAGTTTGAATTCCTGGTCAGCGCTGGCATTTGTGACTTCTTCTTGCAGGGTTTCCCAATCGCTTACCACAATCGCCTGAGCGGTGGAAGGCGTGCCCACGGTGAGCATAGCGCCGGATTGCGGGATAAACGCGTTCGGCACATCGAGGGCATCGGTTGCAGAAGCGGCTGGCGCTGCGAGCGCAGCAGGTTCCGCCGATGCTGCCGGCTCTTCTTGCACCTCTGGCTCGGCTGCAGACGTGTCCGCATAAGCGTACGCCGGCGTCAATCCGAAGACCATCGATGCAGATACTACAAACGCCAAAACCCTGCGAACCATAGTCAATTTCATCGCAGCCCCCCGAGCGTTGTTACACTTACCAGATAAGTCATTATACGTACAGACAGTAACCTTTGTCCCAGCTTTTCCGCATGCAGAGCGCTAACAGACGAAACGGCGCGGCAACCATCGCTGAAATGCAGTTTTCTTGAATTTAAAGACGATCAATTCCATATCTCTTTCGCAATGCATGGCTCTGGGACGCCGTCTTTTCTAACAGCCTTCCCCATCGATTTCCAACCGATCACGATAAGACCGGAATGCAAGGCTAAGATGTGAAATCAAGACGACCTTAATGAGTCGCAGAGAACAGTTCTCTGCGACTCATCGATAAGAACAGTTCTCTGCGACTCATTCTCGAGAATCTGCGCCCGAGCATTCATAGATGCGGCGCAAGCCTTCCAGGGTGAGTTCCTGATTCACATCGGTGATCGTACGCGACAGAGGCGCCACGCGCTGCGCCAAGCCACCGGTCGCGATGACGGGAGCCGTATAACCCAACTGGTTGAAGATGCGGGTCACCAAACCGTCGACGCGGTCGACCTCGCCGTACACGATACCGACCTGGATAGCCTGCGCCGTGTTGCCTCCGATGCCCGTCCCCGGTTCGACCAACTCGGTGGCAGCCAGTTTTGTGGCATGCGAGAACAACGCCGCAGCCGACGTCTCCATACCGGGCGCGATAACACCGCCGATGAACTTGCCCCGCGCGTCCACGACCTCGATGTTGGTCGCCGTGCCGAAATCCACTACAACGACCGGCGCTCCATACAATGCGCGCGCTGCCACCGCATCGGCCACGCGGTCGGCGCCGATTTCGGACGGGTTGGCATACTCCGCTTGGAACAAATCTCCTGCCGTCTGCGCATTGCGGACCAGCGGCGGCTTGCCCAGCAGACTCTGCAGCGCATCGCTCCAAGCAGCCGTAAGATACGGCACAACCGAAGCCAGCACTGCCCCGTTGATGGCATCCAGGTCATAACCGCCTGCATCGAGCAGCGGGAGCACCTTCAGGCGCAACTCGTCGGGCGTATGGTTCTTATTAGTCGCGACCCGCCACATGCTGCGTAGCGACTCGCCATCGTACACGCCGAACACGGTTTGCGTATTTCCCACGTCGATTGCAAGTAACATGATTCCAACAATCCCCTTCGCATGCAGTTACGAGCGCTCATCTCGCGCCGCTTTTAGGCGCATAACGCTATGATAGCAGCTAAGACAAATGCGGCGTCGGAATCGACTGCAGGGTTGCAGCTCGTTTGACGGCATGCACTGGCGTAAACCGTTGCCGAGAAAGGAACGTCCTATGGCAGACAAGGGAAGACGCATACTGGTCGTAGACGACGAAAGCTCCATTACCGAGTTCGTCGGCTACGCGCTGAAGAAGGAAGGCTACGACGTCGATGTAGCAGACAACGGCGAAGTAGCGCTGGCTATGGCGAAGAGCACCGCGTACGACCTGTTCGTGCTCGACATCATGTTGCCCGGCATGGACGGCTACGAGCTGTGCCGCCGGCTGCGCACCATGACCTCTGCCCCGGTGCTGTTCCTTTCGGCCCGCGACACCGAGCTTGATAAAGTAGTTGGCTTGGAACTGGGCGCTGATGACTATCTGGCCAAGCCATTCGGCGTCCGCGAACTGATTGCGCGCGTGCATGCGCTACTGCGGCGCGGTTCAGGCGGCGATTTCCCCACCTCGTCGCATGCCATCACGGCAGGCGGCATCACGCTGGACGAGGATGCCCATACGGCAAAAGGCGACGCCGGCCCGCTCGACCTGACGCCACGCGAGTTCGAACTGCTCGCCAGCTTGATGAAGAACGCCGGCAAGGTCGTCTCGCGCGAGGATCTGTTGCGCGATGCGTGGGGCTGGGAATATCTGACGGAAACCAAGACCGTCGATACGCACATCAAGCGCCTGCGTGACAAGATCGAACAAGCCGGCTATGATCCCGGCCTCGTTGAAACGGTCCGCGGCTACGGCTACAGGTTCAAGCAATAAAGCGCCTAGAGACATACTTCGCGCTTCTGGCGACGCTGTTGATGCTGCTCGCTGGGGCTATCGTGCTCTTTATCTGCATGTTCCTGTTCGGCGTACCTTGGCGAGCATTCGCGCTGCTTGTGCCGGCGGCGCTGATCACCTTCGTGCTGAGCCTGGTGATCGGGCATTTCCTTGCCGAGCCGCTCCTTCTGCTTGTTCGCAAGGTCGAGCTGTATCGCAGCGGAGTCGATGTCGAATTCGCCCCTGACGGGCGCCTGTATGAGGCAGACTCCATCTCGGTCACCATCGGCAGCTTGATCAATAAGGTGCAATCGCAGCAAAGCGAGCTGATGCGCGAAAGCAACCGGCAGAACGAATTCGTCAGCGATGTGGCGCACGAGCTGCGCACTCCCCTGACGGCCATCCGCGGCAACGCCGAGCTCCTCGATGATCCCGACCTGCCGCCAGAGCTCCATCAGAAGTTCGTGAAGATCATCGTCGGCGAAAGCGAGCGCCTCAGCCGCCTGGTCAACGACCTGCTCACGCTTCAGCGCATCGAGAACGATGATACGACGACCAACCTGCGGCGCGTGAACCTGCGCGATGTCGCAGAAAGCGTCGTGGATGCGCTGCATCCCATCCTTGAGGAGCGCGGTGCCAACGTGAAGGTGGTCGGCGAGGCCCCCGACGTGCTGGGCAACTCCGACCGTCTGAAGGAGGCACTCACGAACCTGGTCGAAAACGCCAGCCGTTTCATCGAGCCAGGCGGGCACATCATAGTGGATCTGTGCGGCCTGCGCGACAATTCCGTCGTGCAGGTGAAAGACGATGGCTGCGGATTCGGCGACATCGATCCCAACCTGCTATTCGACCGCTTCTACCGCGCCGACGTATCGCGCGCGCGCAACACGGGCGGCACCGGATTGGGGCTTGCCATCGTGAAATCCATCGTCGAAGCACATGACGGCACCGTAGAGGCCTTCAATCGCCCCGAAGGCGGCGCCTGCTTCTTGATTGCCATTCCGTCTATTTAGCTCCACCGACCTATCGGCCGGCGAAACAAGCTGCCGCTGCGGCCGCCTGGGATGCCTGTCCTTTGGTGATCGGGAGCGTTTGTTTGCTACCGCGGAATGGCATCGATGCCGCAATAGTCGAAGAGCTCCTTGTAAGTTGCCTGCTGCAGACGGGCGAGCGTTTGCGGATCGTGGCCGCCAACGGGCACGCCATCTACTTCGCTTGCGAACGTGCACGGATGAGACGAGGCCGTCACGATTACCTCATCAGCCTCCATCAGCTCATCGAGCGTGAACGCACGCTCCATCACCTCCACGCCCTCGCGATAACACGCCTGAATCAAGTGCGTCTTCGCAATGCCGCGCAGAATATGGTTGTCGTTGGGATGCGAATACAGCGTGCCTCCCCGCAGGATGCTCACGTTCGAATGGGCGCATTCCGTCACGATGCCATCGCGGTGCAGCACGGTCTCATCGGCGCCCGCTAGCGTCGCCAACTGCGCATACTGCACAGCTGGCATCAGGTTCAGCGTTTTCACATGGCAATATCCGAAGCGCAGATCCTCATGCGTGATCAGCTTGAACGGCACGTCGGGATCGCCGATGGGATCGGGGATCATCACGGCCGACAGCACACCCGGGATCGCAGGATCGTATGCATGACCGCGCAGTTGGATGCCGCGCGAAACCTGCCAGTACACCAAATGGGACGGCCCTTCCACCCGCGCCAGCAGATCATGCAACAATCTTCCGAGCTCGTCGCGCCCCATAGGCACGTTGATGCCGAAAATCGCCGCGCTCGAGTAGAAACGATCCAGGTGGTCGTCGATTAAGAACACCCGTCCGTTCACACCCATGGCCGCATCGTACACACCATCCCCAAAGAAATGCGTACGGTCATTGAACGGCACCGTCAGCTCATCAGGGCTGCCGATCTGCCCGTCGTAATATGCAATCGTCTCCATATGTTTCTCCGCTCTATTGCAAAAACTGCGCAAAAGCACCCAGTGCCCTTGCGCAGTTTTCAAGAAACTTCCCGATTAGTAGGAACCTATTCCAGGTTCTTCAGAATCGTGAGCGTATTCTTGCCGCCTTCGTAGGCATAGGACACGCTGTCCATCATCTGCTTCACCATGAAAATGCCGAGACCCCCTTCACGTTCCTCGTTCGCCTCTGGCGAAATATCGGGATCCTTCATCGCCAAAGGATCGAAGGGGATGCCTCCGTCAAGGAATTGTATGATCACGCTCAGCGGCTCGTCGCGCACCTCGCAGCGAACCTCTACGCCTTCATCGCCTGAAAGCCCCGCGTAGTTCACGATATTGACCAGGATTTCCTCAATGGCGACCTCGATCTGGTAGAGAGCGCGCGACGGACAATCGTGGCGGGAAAGCTCTTCTTCCACGAATTCGATTACGGGATTGGGATCCTCGTCAGTTGCGGGAACGGTGATGCTCTTCATGAGCCGTGCTCCTTTCTTGCGCGGTTATTCGAATGTGAGCATCGCCGCGAAACCGGTCATTTCGAAAACCTCCATGACCTCTTCCTTAACGCCGCGAAGCGTCAGCGTGCCTCCATTTCCACGCACGGCGGTGCGAAGCCGCTTCAACGTGCGCAGGCCAGCACTGGCGATGTAATCGAGCTCGGTCATATCAAGCACGATGTTCTTCGCCTCGGATACAGCCTGCACGAATGCGGCATCGGCCTCCTTTGCGGCCTTCACATCGAGCCGTCCCACGAGTTTCACCTCGTTGACGTCTCCGTCCACGAAGCTGGTGATTGATAGCGCGCCCCCATCCATACTGCCTCCTTCGCCGTTGCAAACAGAACAGGCATCGACGCCCTGTCCCCCTTCGGATTGCTAATATCTTAATACGGTATCGTCGTCTTCGCCATCACCCCAATTGGCCTCCACGCCCTGATACACCAAGCCGAGCATGGTGATGTCGTCGAACTGCGGTGCATCTTGCACGAACTCGGCGATCTGCTTACGCACGAAGGGCAGCAGCGTCTCCGGATGCACGCTCGGCGCATCGTTCAGAGCCTTCAGAAGTCGCTCCTCGCCGAATAGCTCGTTTTCCGCATTGGTCGCTTCAGTTACACCATCGGTATATTGGAACAGAGCATCACCTGGATGAAGCGTTATCGTATGGGTGCGGAAGCGGTATCTATCCGGCAGCTCCTCATAGTCCTCCGGCGGGAATGATGCAAGGGCAACAGCACCGTTCGGCTTGGGCGGCAGCTCCCATGTACCGTTGCGGTACAGGGCGAGTTTCTCATGTCCCGCATCGGCGTATACAAGCGTTCCGGTGGGAATCTCCAGCACCCCCATCCAGGCGGTTGTGAACATGTCATCGTCGTTTTTCTCCGACAGGTCCGCATTGGCTCGAAGCATCACGCGATCGGGGGACAAACCCGAGAGCGCCTCCATTTTGATGACGGTCTTCGATTGCATCATAAACAACGCCGCAGGCACACCCTTGCCTGACACGTCGGCTACAACAAGCCCGATGCGATGCTCGTCGATCATGAAGAAGTCGTAGAAGTCCCCACCCACTTCTTTGGCAGGTTCCATGCTGGCGAACAGCTCGAACTCCCTGCGCTCTTTGATGCTCTGCGTGATATCCGGCAACGTATTCGCCTGGATGTCGGCCGCCATATCGAGGTCCGCCTGCACAAGCGCAATCGAATCCTTAAGCGCCCCAACCGTTTTGTTGATGTCGTCGGAAAGCGATGCGAATTCGGAGCTCGCACGGACATCGACTTCGACACTCAGATCGCCGTCCGTGATTTGGCCCAGTCGGCCATTGACCTGCCAGATGCTGCGCACGACGATACGTTTGATAGTGAAGTAGATGATCAAGAACAGCGCCGCGAAGACGATTACTTCCATAAACGACATGATGAGCACCGACACGTTGCTCGAGAACTCGGCTTCGGCCTTCGGGAGCAGCGCAATGACGCGATAACCCTCCACGACATCGTATTCGGCATAGTAATCCTTGCCAGCGAAAGTCGTAGCGAACAGCGTATTCGGCGCGAAGACGGAAGCGTCGGCGATAAGGTGGTCGGCTTCCTGATCTTCGATGCCGTCACGAGTGCCGATAACTGAACCCTCTTCATCGATTACGATGAGCTCCCCCGTCTGCCCAACGTGGCGGTTCTTCACCGAAGTATTGATCTGGGAGAACAGATCGCCGACGAAATTCTGCGCATCGTAACCTACCTGGACGAATCCGCCGATAATCTTTTTCCCGGCATATTTGCGCCACATGTTCTCGTCGTACGATATGGGTTGGTAGCTTTGCACAAGCTGCATCGGCCCACTGCGAGGCAGTAGCTCAAGAAAAGCCGCCGACTGTTCGCCTGATGCCATGTCGAACCCGACGAATTCAGGCTGCGTGCTGGCGACGATGATGCCATTGCGGTCAACGACATTTATCTCTGCGACGTCGAGCTCTTCGGCTACCTGCACGCATTTTTCATCGGTCGCATTGTATGCCTTGCGCAAATCTTGCGCTGCCAGTCTTGTAAGCGCAAGCAAGTTGGCATCCGATGCGTCGACGATATCGTTCTCCACATCGGAGATATTCAATTTCAACAACGATTCGGTGTCGGAACGCGATAGATTCGCCTGCAATATCGCCGTAAAGCCAATCGTAATCAAAAATGCCGCAACGACGCCGATGAGCAGGCGTCCCTGCATAATCTGCGCGACACCCCGCTGCTCGCGCGGTACCAGTATGGGCTGCTTGTTCAGCAAAGCGAGCGCCACAGCGGAAAGGCATGTTGAAATGGCTACGCAGCTGATCATAGGCAATGCGCACAGCTGAACAACCCCGAACGCCCGCGGAACCTGGTCGAGATTGGTTACAAATACGAGCAGGAGATGCATTACTTCGGCGACCACGCCCGTTGCCAGGGCCATCGGCCACGATGGCATGCGCCCGTCGAACAGATGCTTGCGCAACATCGCCGCGTACAAGCCTGCGAATATCGTGCCCAAACTGCATGCCACCTGCGTGAACGCACCAACGCCCCACATCACCGCGAGCCAGCGCTCCACACCGCCGATGATGCCCGCAATAATGCCCGCCGGTCCGCCGAAGAACAAGCCCGCCACAAGCGGGGCCGCATCGCGCACGTTCATCATGGCACCCTCTAACGGGATGCCTGCCTCAGTTCCGTAGATCGCGATGGCGCCGAAGACGATGCCCACAAGCGTCTGCCAGCCCATCCAACGCATCCGACTCAAACCCGTACGCTGCCGCAGCGCTGAAAGCACCACGCATGCCGCTACTGGCAGTAGCGTTGCGAACGCGAATTGCGCAATCGTGGTGACGTCCATGGATGCAGTGCACCTTTCTTTGCAGCTTCAATCGGCTTCCGCATTGCGATACGGGGCTGATTTACGGTTTGCATCATGATACTTCATGCAAACCGCGCTCCCAGTTAATCAAATGAGTTTTCGCATACCCAGAATAAAAAACCCATCCGCCATCACCGAATTCGATAACCTGGAATCGACAATCAGCTCGACAACCCACAAGATAATTGAATCGAGATTCCGCTATCATGGACGGCACTGCCTATCGAAGGAGATCGAAATGCCCATTCGCATACCCGACGCACTACCCGCACGCGAGACGCTCGAGGGCGAGAACATATTCGTCATGACCGAGTATCGCGCCATGCACCAGGACATCCGTCCGATGCGCGTGGTGCTGCTGAACCTGATGCCCACGAAAATCGCCACTGAGACGCAAATCATGAGGAAGCTATCCAACACGCCGCTCCAAGTGGAGATAACGCTGCTGCACATGTCGACCCACGATTCTAAAAACACGTCAACCGACCATCTGGAGTCGTTCTACCGTACGTTCGAGCAGATCAGGCAAGAGCATTTCGACGGCATGATCATCACGGGCGCACCTGTGGAGCATCTGGATTTCGAGGACGTGGACTATTGGCCGGAGCTGTGCGAAATCATGCGCTGGACGCGCACGCACGTGCATTCCACACTGCACATCTGCTGGGGCGCACAGGCGGGCATCTACTTCCATTACGGCATTCCCAAATACGAGCTGCCCGCAAAGATGTCGGGGGTATTCATGCATCACCAGGTGAAGCTGACATCGCCGATCGTGCGTGGGTTCGATGACGTGTTCGCCGCGCCCCATTCACGCTACACCGAGGTGCGCGCTGCCGACATCGAGGCAAATCCCGATTTGGAGCTCATCGCCGTATCCGATGAGGCGGGCGTATTTCTTGCGAAAAGCACAGATAGCCAGAATTTCTTCGTGTTCGGCCACCCCGAGTACGACCGCGCAACCCTCGCAAGCGAATACGAGCGCGATCTGGGACGCGGAATCGACCCGGACGTGCCTGCGCATTACTACCCCAACGACGATCCGACGCAGACCCCGCTGGCAACATGGCGGGCCCACGCGCAGCTGCTGTACACGAACTGGCTGAATTACTACGTGTACCAGACGACGCCCTACGATGTGACGCAGGTAGGCAGCGCGCAGGCGATTGCCGAAGGCCTACGCGCCCTCGAGGAAAGCGGCGAAACCGTTGAGCACCTGGATGCGCAGGGCGCCGTAGCGCGCGCGGGCATGCCGCTGGGGCGCCTTGCAGACATCGGCAGTGCGGTCAACAAAAACCCGACTTCGAACGCACCCACAGGAACCGCCGGCAGCAACGCCTGGTCACGCAGCGCGTTTCTGCGCGCCGAGAACGAAGATGACGACGGTTACGATCCGTATTCGGACCGCCCAGCCGACCCTGAGCCGTTCTTCGAGCCCGACCCCTGGCGTTGATGCGGTACAATAGCGCCATCGAATCCGAGGAAAGGTGGGTTCTATGTTCAAGTACGGGAAAATCTTCGCTTCGCTCGACGGCAGCGCCGGTCAAGAAGCCGTTGCACGGCGCGCGATTGCACTTGCCCACGACAACGAGGCAGAATTGCTGTTCGGCCACGTAATCGATTCGGTACCCTACGAAGCGAACGGCATCGATTTCGCGGCGCTGTGCGAGGACGGCGCCCGTCGCATCGAAGAGTCAATCAGCGATTTGCTCGCGCAAGCGCGCGCCGACGAGAAAATCAAGTCGGTTGAAGTGCTCGTGCGCGCCGGCCGCATCCAAGATACGCTGGCCGAGAACCTGATCGGCCCATTCGACCCCGACCTGGTCATCTGCGGCGCCCGCGGGCTTTCCAACATCAAGTACGCGTTCGTAGGCAGCGTGTCCACGTTCCTGATCCGCAACATGTCTTGCGATGTGCTGGTCGTGAAGCCCGAAGGTGATAAGGCGTAGACGCCTTTCCAAGAGTCGTTTGAGCACCTATGCGGCCAAAAGGGGGCATCCCTTTTGGCCGCATTTTCAAAGAAATGAAACGAAAGGAAAACCATGATAAACCGAAGGATGTTGGGGCTAGGTAAAGAGCCGAGCGCTATCCGTCAACTGTATGCGTACGGACTGCAACGCAAAGCCGAGGTAGGCGATGAGAACGTATATGACCTGAGCATCGGCAACCCGTCGGTTCCTGCACCCGAGACAGTACGTAGCCGCATCGCCGAGCTGCTGGATATGCCGGCAGCCGAACTGCACGGGTACTCGATGGCAGCCGGGCTGATGGAAGTGCGCCAGGCGGTCGCCGACAACCTGCATCGGCGCTTCGGCATCGCCGCCACCGCCGCCAACGTGTACATGACGACGGGTGCCACCTCGGCGCTCGCCATCGTGTTCTCTGCGCTCACGCAGCCGGGCGAGCAGGTTATCGTGAATGCACCGCATTTCCCCGAGTACAAGGTACTCATCGAGACGGCAGGTGCCGAATGCGTGCGCGCGCCCATGCGCCCCGACAACTTCCAACTGGACATCGAAGCGCTCGACCGCGCCATCGTGCCGCAGACCGCCGCCGTCGTCGTCAATTCGCCGAACAACCCGGTAGGCTGCGTCTACACCGAAGAGACCATCCGCGCACTCGGCGAGCTGATGACCGCCAAGGAAGAGGAATTCGGGCATACGATCTACCTGATCAGCGACGAGCCGTATCGCGAGATCACCTACGGCGCCGAGGTGCCATTCGTCCCCAACTACTACCGCGATACCGTGGTCTGCTATTCGTGGGCGAAAAGCCTCTCGCTGCCGGGCGAGCGCATCGGCTATGTCTATGTGTCCGACAACATGCCGGATGCGGCCGAAACGTCAGCGGCCGTTGCGGGTGCCGGCCGCGCGCTGGGCAACGTGTGCGCCCCGGTACTGTTCCAGCGCGTAATTCAGGTATGCCAAGAAGAACCCGCTGACGTGGAAGCCTATGCCCGCAACCGCAAGATGCTGACTGAGGGACTTGACGAGCTCGGCTACGAATACATCGAGCCGGATGGGGCATTCTATCTGTGGGTGCGCGCGCTCGAGGAAGACGCACAGGCGTTTAGCGACCGCGCAAAGGCGCATGATCTGCTGATCGTCGCATCAGACAGCTTCGGCTGCGGCGGCTGGGTACGCTGCAGCTACTGCGTCGCGCCCGAAGTGATCGAAGGCAGCATGAAAGCCTGGAAGGCGCTGAAAGAGGATTACGCGGAATAGCAGGGCGCCTCGAGGAGATCGAAGGTGAATCATTGGGGAGACTCCCCAATGATTCACTACTCGCTGCGCAAAGCCTCGACTGGATCCTTGCGGCTTGCAGAGCGAGACGGGATCAGGCCAGCGATGAACGTGAGCACCACGCTGATGACGACCAGCACAGCTGCAGCATCCAGCGGGAGCTGCGCCACATTCGGTACATCGAAGATGCTGTACACAATCGCATTCGCGGGTATGCAGCCGAGCGCCGTTATGCCGACGCCCAGGATGCCAGCGATCAGCCCCTCGATGACGGTCTCGGCGTTGAACACGCTGCTGATGTTGCCCTTCGAAGCGCCGATGGAGCGCAGGATGCCGATTTCCTTGCGGCGCTCGAGCACGCTGATGTAGGTAATCACGCCGATCATGATGGATGACACGATCAGCGAGATTGCCACGAAGGCGATCAGCACGGTCGAAATCATGTTCACGATGGTGGTCACCGACTCCATCAACGTGCCGACGATGTCGGTGTACGAGATGACCTTATCTTCATCGATGGCGCGCATCTGCTCGTTATAGCCATCCAGGATTTCGATGATATGCTCTTTGCTCTCGAAGTCGATCGGATAGATGCTCACCTCGGAGGGTTTATTGAAGTCGGCATAACCGAGCTTCTTCAGATTGTTGTCGTAGGACGCCGTCTCGCTGGCGATCATCGACATCATGAGTTCGGAGAGTTCTTCTTCGGTCAGGTTGAACTGGAACGCGTTCATGAAAGCATTCGCGTCGATGTTCATGGCGCCCGCCATGTTCGTTGCCAGCTGCTGCATGGACTTCTGCATCTCAGAGCTGATCTTCGCGCCCATGGCCTCCATGGACTTGGCCATCATTTCGGTGACCATCTTCTCCACGGCCGGCTGAATCTGGCTGGCAATCTTAGCTTGCAAGGCCTTAACCAGCGCCGGTATGACCTCCTGCTGCATCTGCTGTGTAATTACGTCTGCAATCTGCGTCTGAATCGATTCGCTGATGGCTGCGCTCAGCTTTTTCGTATCTAGGGCGCCGCTGATAGCTGCACCCATCTTGGCCTGCGTATCTGGATCAGCCATATACAAGCCGCTAATCGCTGTAAACCACCCAAACGGGTTCGTCGCCGGATTTATGCCAGTAGCAGCCGCCTGCTCGGGATGCGCCTGAGCCCAGCCGGTGATATTATCCGGATTCATTATTTCGGCGAGCGATGTCCCGAGTGCCTGCGCATCAACTGCGTCCTCCATGAGGTTTTCTGGTAACTTGATATTGGCAAGAGCGCTTGGATTAAACAATGTACTCGGATCGAGTCCTTCAAGCGCCGACATGTCCATGTTCGACATGTCCATACCCGACATATCCATGTTCCCGAACGAAGATGCATCTATCCCCAGCGATGACGCATCCAGCTCAAGGCCCGAAATACCCGCCGTCAGTGCGCTCTCGTCGACCGAAAACGCCGAAGCAAGCGCCGTCTCGTCAATCGTGAAAATCGACTGCATGTCGAAATCACTTCCGTCGCTTTCGGCCTCCTCCTCGAACGTCTTGCCCGTAAACACGTCGACCTTCGAATCCGCGAGCTGGCCTTTCACGATATCGGTCTCAGCTGCACGCTCCACGATATGGCGCGTAAGCGCCGGCGTGTAATACAACCCCGGCGTAAGCGCAATAGCAGACGCGTCGGGATTGGGCTTCAGGATACCCACAATGGTCAGGTCCTCGCCGGCATCAACCAGACGCGCCATGTATTCCTTGTCATCGGTCTTATCAACCCAGACGTTGCGGTCCTCGTCGTATTTGTAGTAATCGGTTGCGTGCACCAGCTTGAACGTCTTGCCGAGCACGTCGTCGTACGTTATATCCAGCTTGTCTTCGGGAACGCTTACTTCCTCTTCGTTGGCGAACTGCTTGACCATTTCCTTAAGCTCTTCGGGGTCGCGCAATTCAAGCGTATATGCCATAAAGTCAGTGATCTTGCCGCTCTGCGACAGCACCAGCACAAGTTCGTTGGCCTTCTCGGGCCACTTGCCCGCCACAAGGTCATATTGGCCGGCGATGACCTCATTGTTGTCCATCATCTCGGAGAACTGGTCTGTCGACATCGTCATTGAAACCAGACTGTTCGTTGATGCGGTCGAACCGATGCCGAGCGACGAGAACGACTGGTCGGGGTTCACCTGGCGCACGCCGTTTTCCGTGTTCGTCGAATAGATCTGCGGAGCCACGGCGTATTCGTAGTAGATGCAGTTCGTGTACTGCTCGATGCCGGACGTGCCGCTGTCGAAGAACTCCTTGAGCGCCTTCAGATCGTTACTGCCGATGCTTGCGAACATACGGCTCGTAATCTTCGACTCGCCGATGGTGCCTTCCGGCACCTCTTCCCGTATCTCGTCGCGCAGGGTTTTCACTTCTCCACTGCTGTCAGCGCCTTCGCCGCCTGCCGCATCCCCCGAGTCGCTGCTTCCACCTGCTGCGTTCGCCACGATCAGCGAGGTGAAATCGAATCCGGTGCTCATGATTTGCAGCGGATACACCGAAAGCGTCTCCTCTTCGACCGTCTTGATATAGTCGTTCACGCCATTTGCCAGCGCCAGGATGGCCGCGATGCCGATGATGCCGATTGAGCCGGCAAACGCCGTCATGAACGTACGGCCCTTCTTCGTCATCAGGTTAGTAAAGGACAGCGAAAGCGCCGTCAAAAACGACATGCGCGTGCGCCTGACCGGCTTTGCGCGGACGGCGGCGATCTCGTCTTCGGTCGGGATATACGGATCGCTGTCCGACACGATGGAACCGTCCGAGAGCTCGACGGTGCGCGTTGCATATTGCTCTGCCAAATCGGGATTGTGTGTGACCATGACGACCAAGCGGTCGGCGGCAATCTCGGTCAGCAGGTCCATGATCTGCACGCTGGTTTTGGAGTCGAGCGCACCCGTAGGCTCGTCTGCAAGCAGGATCTCGGGATCGTTGATCAGAGCGCGGGCGATGGCGACACGTTGCATCTGGCCGCCCGACATCTGGCTCGGCTTCTTGTTGATGTGATCGCCCAGACCCACGCGCTCGAGCGCCTCCTTCGCACGGCGGCGCCTCTCCTCGCGCCCGACACCCGACAACGTAAGC
>CAYOBD010000001.1:8633-35201 GCA_964402005.1 uncultured Eggerthellaceae bacterium | reverse complement strand
GCTGCGCAGATTCGCCGATTCGGCTATGGCGAAGGAGCATAGGCTTTTACGACGGGATCTTTATTCAGTTCAGCCTTACTGTCCCACTGCGACTCATACGCATTTTGTAACGATGCCGTGATTATGGACGCGATTTGCTGAATATCGGCGTGTTTCGTCTACAATTCGTTGTAGTAGGCACGCAAAGGAGAAAACGCGGATGAAATGCCCCAACTGCGGTACTGAGAACAGAGAATCGGCGAAGTTCTGCGATGAATGCGGCACACCGCTCAACAGTGCAGTGCCGAAGGACAGCGAAATAGACGAGGGCGACGAAGATCGTAATGGGGCCTCGCAAGATGATGACTCTTCAGATAACGTCGTGGAGGACTCCGACGAGGAGGAGAGCTCGACTGAAGAATCTCCAACTCAGGTTATAGAAACCATTCCTGATGAATCTGAAGAAGCCACCGATGTGTTGCCCGTGGTTGGCGAAGACCAAGAAACCATGGATTCAGAAGATGAGCTTTGCCTATCCGACGATGATTCAAACGGGGAAAGCACCTCAGCAGGTGATTCAGAAGAGACTGAAGAAAACAGGTATGATGAGGGCGCCGATATCACCATCGTATTGCCAGACCTTTCGGGTTATGACGAGTTTGACGAGACCATTGTCGATGCGGATTACCGGAAGCCAGAGAACAACTGGCGCGACGGGCATACGATGCGTATGGACCCCATCAGTGATGGAGAGGCTCCAAAAAGCAAGGATTTCCTTGCGTCTTCAACAGCTGGGCGACAGCATAATAAAAGGAAGATAGCTATCATCGTTGCTATCGTCGTCGCTATTGCTGCCGTGGTAGCAGCAGTCTCGTATGGAATGCAGTTGTGGGGCGGCAAATCCGTACCTGATGTAAGCGGGCTTACCGAAGCTGAGGCGACGGCAATGCTCGAGGAAGAGGGCTTCGTCGTAAAATCGCTTGAGGTTAAATCAGACGATACGGAGGGTCTCGTTCTGGTTATGGATCCAAGCGCAGGATCTCGCGCCGAAGAGGGCAGCGAGATCGTAATTCATATCGCGACCGCCCGTCTGGTCCCTGAAATAATTGGAAAGCAAAAGGCCGAAGCAACGAAAATGCTCGAAGAGAGTGGCTTCACGAATATCTCCTACATCGAAGAGTTCTCAGATAAGGCGAAAGAATCCGTCATAGCAGTTGAGCCCGAAGTGGGGACACGCGCTAAGAGCGGCGATGCTATCCGCGTGACGATCGCAAAGCCTTATGTCGTACCGTATATTTCCGATAAGTACCTCGAAGACGCAACGGCTGCCATCGAGGATGCTGGGCTTGTTCCTGATGTGGCCTACGTATATACGGAAGATTATGCCGACGGGATAATCATGGGCACCCAGCCTGCGGAAGGCACAGAGGTGCATGGTGGGGATACGGTCGTCATTCAGATTGCACGCTCCCGCGAAGCAGAATGCATTGCGCTGACGCAGGCATATCTTACGCCTGGCAGCACATTCAGCACCAACGGATTCAGCTTCGAGGTGCAGTCTCTTGACAGCGTAACTTATATCGGTGAGGACACCGTAGGCTATACGGTCACGGCTCGTCCCTTCGTGACCGGCTTTGGTGAAACAGCCTATTTCACTGCCCAGCCCATTTCCGGACAGATCAAATGGTCGGATGACAATCAAATAGAAAGCATGTCATAGGGATCACGTGGCGGTTAGGACCTACAAGGCCAGGGGACTCGTATTACGCAAGGCCAAGCTTCGCGAAAGCGATGCGATCATCACGATCCTCGATAGTGATGGAGAGCGCCGCGATGCCGTTGCGCATGGTGCACGACGTCCTGGAAGTTCCCTTTCTGGGCGTATGGAGCTGTACTCCGAGGTGGACCTTGTTTGCGCAAAGGGCCGCAACTTAGACACCATTACGGATTCACGTTTAACTCCGGGATCTTTGCACAGGTTCGGGATGGAGCAATCGCTCTGCGCAGCCCCAGTAGCAGAGCTGCTCGTGTCAGTATCGCAGGTGGGTCTGCGCCAGAGCCGACTATACGAATTGGCGCGCGCAACGTTCTCGGCAATTGCGGACTCTAAGGAACAATCTGCTCCCGCTTTTGCCGCAGCAGCGCTTTTAAAGATCTGCGCCATCGCTGGTGTGCGCCCGACATTCGACACGTGCGTTCTGTGCGGAAGACCGATTGAGCAATCTGCTGCAACGGTACCGTTTTCGACGGAGGATGGCGGCGCCATCTGCTCCGCATGCCCGCGTCCAAGCGATGCGGTGATCCATGATGCCGTGAATCTGGCTTGGGCCCACCAGCTTCTATACTCACGCTATGATGCAATATCGGAGATTAACGTGCCGACAAAAGTATCTTTTGCTGTTCTTTCGATTGCAGGCGCCTGGGCTCATGGCCACTTCGGTACGCGGTTAAAATCACTTGATGTCCTCATGTCATGCGGATTGTTCTGAAAGGAAGAGTAGTTTATGAAGGAATACAGCTTTACTCCGCGCGGTGTATGCTCTCGCCAGATATTCATTGCCGTCGAAGGCGACACCATTGAGCGAGTTGCCTTCTATGGCGGTTGCGATGGGAATCTCAAAGCGATCGGAAAGCTTGTCGCAGGTCATAAAATCGATGAGATCGCCAGCTTGCTTGAAGGGAATACATGCGGTCCGAAGCCTACTTCGTGCGGAGACCAGCTTGCGCGCGCTCTGCGCATGATCCAAGAGCAAGAAAACCAGGCATCTTAGAGCAGATCGATAACGCTGCAGAAATGCCCTGATTGTTATAAGGCAACAGCTGCATTAACGCATGAAAGAATTAAGCAATAGTAGATGCCGTGGAGAATAGCAGATATGGTCCAGCTTTCGATAAAGCTGGTAAAATATCTTTTCGGACTTGAAACGGAGACAACAACGCAGAATGAAACCCTTGGACTGGAATAATCCTGACGGCATAGCGCCTGTGGAAGAGGCGTCGGATAAGGTATTCACCATACCGAATCTGATTTCTTTCATTCGCCTGCTGCTTGCTCCAGTTTTCATGTATTTGCTTCTCCATGGAATGGATTTCCCCGCGGCGCTCCTGTTCGCCATAGCTGCTGCGACCGACTTTGTTGACGGTCAGATTGCGCGCCGTACGAATTCAGTATCAAAGCTTGGTCAGCTGCTTGATCCAGCCGTTGACCGTATCCTGATGATCTGCGCCGTTATCGGGTTGCTCCTTGTAGGGCGTCTTCCCATCTGGATCGTATTACTCGTGCTAGCGCGGGACATCGTGCTGCTTGTCGGTCAGGTTTACCTCCTGCAGACAAGGAATGTCCGAGTCCCTGTGATATTCGCTGGCAAGATTGCCACCACGCTGCTGTTCGTCGGTCTTGCCGGCCTTCTGTTGAACGCGCCATTGCTTCCAGGGCTCGGTTTGATCGATACGACCTGGCTTCCCGGACTGAACTTCGAACTGACATCATGGGGCATATGGTTCGTATATGCTGGCCTGGTAGTTGGTGTCTATACGACAATCCATTACATCATCGTCGGCATCAGCAAGTGGATTAAGGCCGGTAACCAGTAATGGCGGGCAGAGATAGCAGAACGAGGGACGGTGAGGTTAGGCGCCGTCCTTCTACGGCCAACCGCAGATCCTCTTCCTCCCGAAATTCGACTTCAACAGAATCCACTCGAAGGAACAGGCCATCCAGATCGCTTCCGCGCGACGGCGTTCGCTCATCATCGAGCCAAGGAGCACGCAGGCGCAATGAACGCAACCGCTCGAATCAAACAGCAAAGCCGCGTAAGAAATCATCCTCTTATAGCGGAACCAGCCTAATAAAGCGCATTATGGCGAACAGGCCTCTGTTCATCGCGCTCATCATAGTCATCGTTGTCGCGTTCGGCGGGCTGTTCGATTTCGCCGTAAACAACGGTAAGGCATTCGGCGGAGTTACCGTCAACGGCGTTGATGTCGGCGGGCTCACTGAGGATGAAATTAAGGCGAAACTCGATGATTCTTTCGGAAAGAACGTGAAGGAATCGAAAGTAATGCTTCGTGGCGTTGGCGTTTTGAATCCTTTGGGAAGTGGGGAAGAGGAGGGAAACACCGACGAGTGGTATTACGAGGAGGAAGAAACCGAACCGCCTGTATATGAGTGGGAGGCAAATCAATCTAATACTGGCGCGAACCTTCCAATTGATGAAGTAGCTGCAAAGGCATTGGAAATCGGACGCGAAGACGGTGGTTTCTTTGCTCGAGTCGGACTGTTCTTTGGAAAACGGGATATCCCGCTCGAGTTATCTTTTGACGATGTTGCACTGGAATCGCTGCTAAAGACCATAGACAGCGAGATCGGCGATCCGCGTTCCGATGCTTCGGTCGTCATCGAAGATGGTGTTGCGTCGGCCGTTGAAGGGCATGACGGCTCCATGGTCGACAGAGATTGGGTCAAATCCGAATTGGCTGACCGCATGATGTCTTCGGATAGAAACAATTCAATTGTTCCGATTACAACAAAGGCTGCGCCTTCGCGAATCACTTACGAGCAAGCACAGGAGAGTGCCGACAAAGTAAACAAAGCAATAGCGAATGGTGCAAGCTTTACATACGAAGATAAAACGTACGATGTCGACAGTGCCACCTTGGGTTCATGGGTCACGGCAACTCCGACCGAGCAGGATAACGGCAAATACATCCTCGTACTTGGAATAAACCAAGATACTGCTACAGAATCAATATTCAGCAATCTCGACGCCCATGTGATGTCCGACGAGATCTCAATCACCTTCGAAAACCAAGATGGCGAGATATACGTGCATACTCAGGGTTCTGCCCCGATTCCAGACGCTCCAACAGCTATCGCTGAACTAGAAGAAGATCTTTTCGGCGAAGGGGCAACGGCTTCTGAAAGCACAGGGCCGACGATACTAATCCAGAAAACTGATGCTCCCGAGACGCTGACGTTCAACGAAGCGCTGAATATGGGTATCGTTTCAAAGCTCTCAGAGTATTCGACCTGGTATTCCAACGAGGAAACAGCTGCGAATAGGAACCACAACATCCACCTAGCTGCGGACACGATCAACAATTCAATAATCGAGGCCAACGGCGGTTGGTGGTCGTTCAATGAGACAACCGGAGACACGAATCAAGATCCGCCATATGCATCTGCGGGCTCCATTGTAGGCGGCGAATACGTCGACTCGATAGGAGGCGGCATCTGCCAAGTCGCGACCACGGTATTCAATGCATTCTACGAGGCTGGACTTGATATTCCCGTGCGCTACAATCACACGCTTTACATCTCCAGCTATCCGGACGGACGCGACGCTTCGGTGACGTATCCCGAGATGGATCTGGAATGCACGAATAATTTGACCAGCGACGTGCTGCTAAAGACCTGGTATACCGAAGATACCTTATATGCAGCGATTTACGGAGTCGCAACAGGCTATGAGGTTACGACGGAGGAAGGTGCATGGGAGGAAGGCGAGAAGTACGATACGAAATTCGAGCACGACGACTCCCTGGCCGAAGGCACGTATTATAAGAAGAAGTACGGTTCTGACGGGGCCAAATTCTCTGTTACCCGCACGGTCAAAGACAAGGATGGGAATCTTGTCTCGGTAAAGACTTTCCCATCGGTATACCAATCGCAAGATGAGGTTTACGTTGTGGGGCCTGGTGTGGACACATCCAAACTTGAGCGGGATGCAACTGAATCAACTAACTATGGTTATTCCTCAAATACGTATGATGCGAGCGCGTATGGCACGAGCACATACGATTACACGGCAGTTGATGCGAGTTCGGATACTGCTTACTATGACGCTTCCGCATATGGCGTAACTGGGCAAGATGCCACTGCAGATCAAGGAGCCGCATGATAGGAGGATCGAACATACTGGCTGCGCGAAAGGTCGAACTGCTGCGCAACATCAGAGCAATCGTCATAGCTCTCTTGGTATCTTGCTCGTTGGCGTGGACGTTCGCTTCATCGGATTACGCATATGCCGACGTCCGAGCTGATGATGTCATCATGGGCAAGGCGGTAAGCGAACGCGACCTAGCCATTTCGCAGTGCCCTTCAATAGCTGCGGAATACGCATGCCTGATCGGCTCCGATGGCACGGTCTACTTTGAGCGCAATTCCCATTCACCTGCGCAAATCGCTTCGATTACAAAAGTAATGACAGCTATTGTCGCACTCGAGAATGCTGCGCCGGATACGGTTGTTGGCGTGAGCGAGGAGGCAGCTCTCATAGGAGAATCAACAGCTGGCTTGGTGGAAGGCGATTCCATGTCGCTTGACGAGGCACTCAAGGCTTTGCTGGTCCCTTCGGGCAATGATGCCGCACAGGCAATCGCCGAAACGGTCGGGGCGCAGATGATCGCCTCCGATCCGTCATTGGGCTCAGATCCTGTGCAGGTTTTCGTCGATGCCATGAACAAGAAGGCTGCAGAGCTCGGATGTTCCGACACGCTGTACGAGAACCCTCATGGACTCGATGATGATCAGTTCGCGGGCTCACTGCATAGCACCGCATCCGATCAGGCGAAAGTTGCGCTTTATGCCATGAAGAACCCGACGATACGTTCTATCGTTGCAGGCGGTGATACCACCATCGAGATTACGCGGGATGGCGAAAAGGAGCACATCGACCTCGAATCTACCGATATGATGCTGGATCTTTACGAGTACGCAATCGGCATCAAGACCGGCTTCACCGAGGCAGCAGGGGCATCCTTTGCCGGGGCTGCTAATAAAGATGACTTCGAGCTGTATGCCATCGTCCTGAACTCGACCGATGAGATCCAGCGCTTTGGCGATGCAATGAACCTGTTCGATTGGGTATACGAGCACATGACGCAGGTTCCACTTGCCAACAGCGCCCAAACGTCAACCTCGAGCATAGAGGGGCAAAGCTCCAGTGTTCCACTCATCGCAGCGGTCTCCCATGCGGATTGGATCGACAAAACCGTTCCGGCAACACTGGCAGATCCCAATGCTACCGTTGCGATTTTCGATGTTGACGGCAATGTCAACGCCAGTTACGAGTTTCTGGAGCTCCATGGCGACGTCCATGCAGGCGACAAAGTAGGTACTGTCACCTATACGCAGCACAACAAAGTGGTAGCCCAGCAGGATCTTGTTGCCTGCGAGGATGTGCCGGCGCCGAATTTCTTCGACGGTGTCGGTGTGTGGTGGACACGCTTGGTTGGTGGATTAGATGGAGCAAACGCCTATGCACGCTCCGAGGTTTACAATGTGATGCCAATCATCATCAATTACGTTTCAAATGCAGCGTAGCCGCTCGTGCATAAACATCGATGCGGCCCAGGAGGAACAGATGACTGAAAAATGCCCTATATGCAACAGCGATATTTCCGCAAGTGATTCAGTATGCCCTGCGTGCGGATACAAGCTACCTGGGTCGACTCTCGAGTTCAAGCCTATCGCGATTGGCGGCGAAGCAAGCGTTAAAGCCTCCGAGGCAGAGCGCTTCGGAGAACTTCGGGTTGTAAGGGGACCTCAAACTGGAATCGATATCAGCATTCGCGGGGGCAAGCTTACGATTGGCCGCGATCCGCAGTGCGACATCTTTCTCAATGATATGACGGTATCTCGGCATCATGCCGTCATCGAATCGGACGAGAAAGGCAGCGTCATCCGCGACACAAACTCCTTCAATGGGGTCTGGGTTAATGACAACATGGAGGAATGCTGTCTTCTGAAACCAGGCGATGTAATCCAAATTGGTGCGTTTTGCCTGGTATATCGTGAGCATCTTTAAGATGCAATGGGGGGCACGCATGCCCCAAATACATTCGGTACATGCTGTTTTACGAAAGAATGGAGCAGGGTATGGAGCTTCTATCCGGTAACGAGGCAGTTGCGCGCGGCGCCTGGGAGGCTGGGGCGACGATTGGCGTTGCATATCCCGGCACGCCTTCAACCGAAACCATGGAGTCTTTCGCGAAGTATGAGGGGGTCTATGCGGAATGGTGCACGAATGAGAAGGTTGCGGTCGAGGTTGGCCTCGGCGCATCCGCGGCTGGCGCACGCGTACTGGCTTCTATGAAGCATGTCGGCGTGAATGTGGCCTCAGATCCGCTTTTCACGTCGGCTTACACGGGCGTCGGCGGCGGATTCGTGCTTTTGGCTGCAGATGATCCGGGTATGTATTCGTCCCAGGACGAGCAGGATTCGCATTGGTACGGCCAGGCTGCCCACATCCCTGTCATGGACCCGGCCGACTCTCAGGAAGCACTTGATTTCACACGCGATGCGTATGCGCTCTCGGAACGCTTTGATGTTCCGTTTATAGTCAGATCAACCGTACGCGTTTCGCACACGAAATGCCCAGTCGAGGTGGGGGAGCGCACCGAAGCTCCAGAATACAGATTTGAGAAGAATCCAGCAAAATGGGTGATGATGCCTGCATTCGCAAAGCCTCGGAGAAAGGTCCAACTCGAGCGCATCGCGGCACTAGAGGAGTGGGTTGAGAATTGCCCGTACAATCGCATCGTCGAGCGCGGCAGCGAGATCGGCGTCGTATGCGGTGGTGCCGCATACCAGCATGTTGTCGAGGCACTTCCCGATGCTTCGATCTTCAAAGTTGGCGTTAGTTGGCCGCTGCCAAAGCGCAAGCTTCGCTCGTTCGCTCAAAGCGTCCAAAAGCTCTATGTTGTTGAGGAGGGCTCGGAGTATCTGGCAACCCAGGTTGCAGCGGCGGGAGTCGAGATTGCAGAGTTCCCTAACGGGCTGCATCGCGATGGAGAACTTTGTCCTGGTGACATACGTGCGGCACTCGGCCTACCCTTAGCCGATTTCGAAACAGCACCGGACGATGTCCCTGGAAGGCCGCCTTCTCTTTGCCCCGGATGCCCGCATAGGCTGGTTTTCCGCGAGCTTGGACGAATTAAAGCCATCGTCACGGGCGACATCGGATGCTACACGCTCGGAACGCTTGCTCCGTTATCGGCCATGCATACCTGTTTGGATATGGGAGCTTCGATCTCGATGTCCCACGGTTTCGAATTGGCTCTTGCAGGGAGCGATCACGATCCCGTTGTCGCCGTGATAGGTGATTCGACCTTTGGTCACTCAGGGTTGTCATCGCTCATTTCAACGGTCTATAACCAAGGTGTTGGAACGGTTTGCATCCTCGATAACCGCACTACGGCTATGACCGGACGTCAAGGCAATCCTTTCAACGGTGTGACATTGCAAGGTCGCGAAAGCCGCGAACTCGATCTTTACGGTCTGGTAAAGGCGCTTGGAATCGAAGATGTTGCAGTTGTCGACCCGCATGATATGAAGGCTGTTCGCAGCGCTTTGAAACACGCGACGAAGGAAGCAGCCGACAAGCTGAGCGTGATCATCTTCAAAGCGCCATGCGTGCTCCTGCATCGTACGCGCAAGGCGCCGTACTTCATGAATGCCGATTGCATAGGCTGCGGTGTTTGCTCGACGCTCGGATGCCCGGCGATTTCAAAAGATGCTGAAAGCGGAATCGCGTCAATCGATCAGTCAATGTGCATCGGATGCGGACAATGTGCGCAGTACTGTCCGCACAAAGCAATCGAACAGCTTCCATCCACTGGCGAAGAGGGGAGGATCTAATGGCTAAGGCTCAGACTGTCCTGCTCTGCGGCGTCGGAGGACAGGGGACGATTCTGGCAGCGGATCTGCTCGCACGTGCAGCCCTTCAAGCTGGGTATCAGGTGAAGGTTTCAGAAATACATGGCATGGCGCAACGTGGTGGCGCCGTGACAACGGTCGTGCGTTTCGGTGAAGAAGTGAACACCATGGTGGCTGACCTCGGCGAAGCTGATTATGTCGTTTCCTTCGAGACGACAGAGGCGCTTCGCAACTGCTCGTTCCTGAAGAAGGGCGGATTCTTGCTTGTCGCTGACGAGACCATAAAGCCGCTGCCCGTCGCATGCGGCTGGGCGAAGATGCCCGACAACGCGCGCGGCAAACTCGATGATCTCGATGCGGTGTTGATACCAGCCCATGGGCTTGCAGTCGAAGCAGGGAATCCCAAGTGCGAAAACGTAGTGCTTCTCGGTGCGTTGGAATCGCGCCTCGGATTCGGCACCGATGTCTGGTGCCGGGCGATCGAGAGTCGCGTGCCTGCAAAAACCATCGATGCGAACCTTTCTGCCTTCGAGATGGGGCGCGCATTCGCAGCAGGCGAGTAAGAAACGTATTCTGTCATGTCGCAGGTAGTCGGTCGTTTTGCACCAAGTCCGACGGGGCGCATGCATGCCGGCAACATCTTCGCCGCACTCATGCAGTGGCTCATAGTACGTTCGAAAGACGGGCGGATTGTTCTGCGGATCGAGGACCTCGACGTTGCCCGATCCCGAACGTCTTTCGCAGACCAGGTTCAACGTGATTTTGAAACCCTTGGTCTCACCTGGGACGAAGGGCCATACTACCAGCAGGGCAGGGAAGAGGCATATAGGGCTGCTTATGAAAGACTCGAGGGTTCATGCAACGTGTACCCATGCTTTTGCACGCGCGCGGACTTGCACGCTCTATCTGCTCCGCATCGCGGTGAGAAACTCGTTTATCCAGGCACCTGCAGAAACTTAACGGAAGGGGAACGGGCCCAGCGCATGTGCGAGCGCGAGCCTTCGTATCGCCTCGAGGTACCCGATCGAGCCTACGCACTTGAAGATCTGATCCAGGGCCGCTATGAGCAAAATCTTGCCAGCGAGTGCGGCGATTTCGTAATCCGCCGTGCTGACGGGCTTTTCGCTTACCAGCTTGCCGTCGTTGTGGACGACGCCGAGCAGGGAGTGAATTGCATCGCACGCGGCATGGACCTGCTCTGCTCAACGCCGCAGCAGATGTTTTTGCAAGAAATATTAGGGTACATCCATCCGACGTATGCCCATGTGCCGCTGCTTGTTTCGCAACGCGATCGGCGTCTTTCGAAGCGGGACCATGATGCATCGCTGGATGAAATGCTGGCGCGTTATGGATCCCCCCAGGGCGTCATCGGCCATATTGCAGGCCTAACCGGTCTTGCATCTACCTGCGAACCAATTTCGCCAGAAGAACTGCTTGGGATGTTTGAATTCGATCGCATAGCCGATTGTTTTCCGGACAAGGTGCAGATAGTCTGGTCATAAGTGGGGCATCAAAACGGGTGAAAATGCCTTAATAGGGTTGTGGATGCTGTCCCGTTATCTTCTCATTGGAAGCTTAATCCAAGATCGTATGTCCCGCTATGCAATGAAGATGGGAAGGGAATTCGCGAGAATCGCTGCTGCGTAGAAGGCCCCGAGAACGATGTTCAGAGTCAATGTCTGAGGCATGGCTTGGGTGCGGCGCTCAGGCGCGAACGTATTTGCGAACGCGGCCTTTGCCAGTGGAAAGACTGCAAGAACCATGAACGGCATAACTATCAATCCGGATTGGAATGCTATCGCGACAATTGCGATTATGGCGATAACCCAAACGATTACGGCAAGGCGGTACGTCGCGACGGCGTTCTGGCGACCAACGATGACAGGAAAGGTGTGTCGCCCTGCATCGATGTCGCGCTCGATATCGCATGTGTTGTTAGTTAGCATGATCAGGCCAACACCGATGAACGTCGGGATGGACAGGGCAAGCACGCTGAAATCCAGAACGCCTGTAAGCGACACGACCGTGCCGAGAGGTATCAGGCATCCCATAACGAATCCGCTAACCAATTCGCCGATAGGAAGATATGAAACAGGTGTTCGCCCTGCAGAATACAGAACAACGAACGCAGCGCCGATCAGCGCGATAACGAGTGGTGCAATGCCTGCATTTACGATGATGTAGACGCCCAATAGGAATGCGCATGCAAGAAAACCTATAGCAAGGAATAGTGCATTTCGGGGATTGATGCGGTTGTAGACAAGTACCGAGTCCTCAGGATCGACATCGGCATCTTCATCGTCGGTACCTTTAACGTAGTCGAAGTAGTCGTTGAAGGTATTTACCGAAGACTGCATAAGTACGACTATTGCAAGAATAGCTATAGCCATAGTCACCGAAATTGGAGCAGCCATAGAAGCAATGCAGACGCCGATCAAGGCGGGCAAGACGGAAGCGGGCCACGTGTGGGGGGCAGCAAGGTTCAGCGCCATACGCGCGCTTAAACGCTCGTACGATTCAAGTTCTGTATCGCCGTTCGAATCTTTTCGCATCGTCCGAGCGATCCTTTCATCCAGCATGAAAACCCCAATGGGGAATGATAACCCAATTCAGCGCTACTGCCGTCCAGCTGAAATCTGCTTGCTTTAACTTTACATAACATATATTATCAGTATTAAATATCAGCAGGTAATTTGGCAATGAAACT
The DNA here is from genome assembly GCA_964402005.1 of uncultured Eggerthellaceae bacterium. Lineage (GTDB taxonomy): Bacteria > Actinomycetota > Coriobacteriia > Coriobacteriales > Eggerthellaceae > CAYOBD01. The sequence goes on along the minus strand of CAYOBD010000001.1, from coordinate 22,857 downwards.
CAAAATAGCTGGTAAAACAAGAATGACGACCACATGCTCTCCCAAGGAGTCGCAAGCGACCGCCCCCCGATTAAAACAATCCGAATTGATGCGTTGTCGGTTTAATAATGGAACTGAACCAATCTGCATGCCTCGCAGCAATATGCCTCGATCCTGGTTCTATGGTTCGGCTTTAAAGGAGTGATCTCGACGAAACCGTCAGAATACTTTGCGTTATGAAATACGCCCGGTACTTCATTCGCAAAACTGAAAGCGCCGTCTTTTGAAGTAAACAGAAAACCTTTTCTCATCTCTTGATTGCAAATCGGACAATTCATCGACGCTTCCTTCTTCACGGTGCCTAGATGATTCTGAAATACTTCCGAGCGCATCGCTCAGCTGCCCTATTGGCTATAGTTTACAAAACCGATAACAAAATGGTTGACCTGCATCCCTGAGTGGCGATGAAATGCACGATGAATAGCAACCGATAACGTCCGAAAGCCACGATGACAAGTGGTTTTATACATTAACTATAAGCCTATGAACAGGCATAATGCTGTCAGAAGGCTTCAAACGCGTTTTAAGGGGCCGTTTTTCGAAGAACGACTCAGCACTCGACTTTTGGCCTGATTTTCACTGAATTTTGACGTCACTGCTTCCGAATCCGCCGGTTCCACGAATTGTTTCGCTAAGATCGTCTGTCTCTTCGAGATCGACGATCGGTACAGGCATGATAACGAGCTGGGCGATACGATCGCCCTTCGAGATTTCGAACGGCTCATGAGGATCGAGGTTCACGAGAATCACCTTGATCTCGCCACGGTAATCGCTATCGATGAGACCCGGAGCGTTCACGATCGATATGCCGTGCTTGGCGGCCAAACCGCTGCGTGGAAGGACGAACCCAGCATATCCGCGTGGTATACCCAACGCTATGCCGCAAGGAATTGCGGCGCGTTCAAACGGCATCAATACAGCTGATTGCGAAGCGCGCAAATCCAGGCCTGCGTCGCCGGGATATGCATATGCAGGAAGATCGAGATCGTCCGCAAGACGCTTGATCAGAACTGCGATGTTATTTTGCATCGTGGATGCCTTCCAACGCAGTCGCGAACTCTTCGATGTGCTGGAAATCTTTGTAGACGCTTGCGAACCTGACGTATGCGACTTCGTCGAGTCCTACGAGACGTTCGAGAACCATGTTGCCCAGTTCTTTAGAGGCAACCTCGTTTTTCAGGTTATTGCGCAGCTCCGTTTCGATATCATCGATAAGCCCGCCGATTTGATTCGGCGTAACTGGGCGTTTAGCGCAGGCTATCAGAAGACCACGCATCAATTTCGAACGGTCGTACGCTTCTGAGGAGCCGTCAGATTTAATGACAAGCAGTGGATTCTCAGTCAGGCGCTCATAGGTGGTAAAACGGTAATGGCATTCCAGGCATTCGCGTCTGCGGCGGATCGATGTCCCATCGTCAGAGGGGCGTGAGTCTACGACTTTGGATTCTGCGCATCCGCATGATGGGCAACGCATAGCACTCCTTCGTTTGTAGTCCAGTTGGCGTAAGAGTACCACGTTTAGCCCCTATGCAATTCGTGAGACACGATATTTTGTGTTCGAAACGGCAGAAAGCGCTACACGATCGATTCACTGGATCCGGCTATATGCTGCCATTCCTGCATGGAAGTACGAGCCCGCTATGCCCCTAAGGCAATTGCGAGAGCCGACAGCGCCGTCAAGATGATTGACGTAGCGATAACTTCGCCCCGCGAGAATATGCCATAGGCGCAGCCGCGATGATCTTCATAGGCAAGGCTGCAAAGAAGCTCGCTGCCTTCAAATACGCGCTGCGTAAAGCGCATCTTCGGTTCGGGCATATTCGTATGGTTCCGCATGGCATGAGAACGTGGAAAATCCGGGCGTATGATCTTGCAGGACCCTACCATCTCCCCGTGCATGCTGTATGCCGATGTACCTTCGTTGTATTCGCCGATGCGCCTGCTCATTTTTCTTACCTCCGCTACTTGATAGAACTTTTGTTCGTGTGTATAATAAAGCGAACAGAAGTTCTTGTCAACGAAAAAACGTACAAATGTTTGGAGGTTATGGAGATGGGTGAGAAACTCACGAAACGCCAGCAGGCGGTCCTCGACAGCATCGAGCGAATCGTCAAGGAGAAGGGTTATGGCCCGACGGTACGCGAGATCTGCTCGGATTTGGGCCTGTCCTCCCCTTCCACTGTGCATGTCCATCTCAAGACGCTCGAGCAGAAAGGCTACATCATCCGCGATCCCCTGAAGTCTCGCTCAATAACGCTCGCTTCTCGGGGCGATGCTGCTCCGCTGCATGAGAACGTCGTTTCTTTCAGCAAGATCATAGACGTGCCGCTCGTGGGCAATGTGGCTGCCGGCGAACCGATTCTTGCCGAAGAGAACATTACGGACACCATCTCTCTGCCAACCGACATCGTTGGCGATTCCGCTTCGTTTATGCTCTCCGTACATGGCGAATCGATGATTGAAGCGGGTATCAACGACGGCGACTACGTTGTGGTCAAGGAGCAGCCTGTCGCCGACAACGGTGATATCGTCGTCGCGATAATCGACGACGGTGCCACCGTGAAGCGCTTCTATAAGGAGAAGGGGCACATACGCCTGCAGCCGGAAAACTCGTCAATGGACCCCATCATCACGACGGACTGCATCATCGCAGGAAAAGTCGTCGCCGTTTTCCGTCGCCTCTAAACGCTTGAAATCTCATAGCGCTCGAACAGATGCCCTTCTTTCTGAGGAACGAGCATCGTAATATGGGCGCCATCGGCCTCATGCGTCTCTTGCTCAATCTTACAGAGCGAGTGCGCCTGCGCAATGGCTTTTCCATCGCTGTAGGGAATCAGGACTTTAATGCGCTTGTCGCTCATGGAAGTCTCGCGGGCTATCCGTTCGAGCAGGTTCTCTATCCCCCATCCGGTATGCGCAGATATCGCCACGGCTTCGGGGTGTCCGGCTATGAGCGCCTCTAGCTGGCGCTCATCCAAAAGATCGCATTTGTTGAGTACGTCTACTCGTGGGATGCGCTCGGCGCCGATTTGGGCAAGAACATTCTCTACAGCCTCGATCTGCTCATCGGCTTCCAAGGAAGATGCATCGATAACATGCAGGATTAGATCTGCTTCGCTTATTTCGGCCAATGTTGACTTGAATGCCTCCACGAGCGTCGTCGGCAATTTCTTTATGAACCCGACGGTGTCGGTGCACGTTACTTCTCGGCCTTCGGGTAGTTTCAATCGCCGTGTCGTAGAATCCAATGTGGCGAATAGCTTGTCGTAGCTGAGTACATCCGCATCGCATAGCCTGTTGATCAGGCTCGACTTTCCTGCGTTTGTATAGCCCGCCAATGCGATTCTGGCTATGCCGCTTTCCATCCTCCCGACGCGCTGAACATTGCGAACCCGCTCAAGGTGCGCGAGCTCGCGCTTGATCGATGTTATGCGTTTTCGCACTATGCGGCGGTCCACCTCGAGCTGGCTTTCGCCCTCTCCAAAGCGCGACCCAACACCGCCGCCCATTCTATTCGATGCAAGATGTGCCCACATGCCGCGCAGCCGCGGATAGAGATACTGATTCTGCGCTAAGCGTACTTGCAGCCTGCCTTCGCGCGTCGTAGCGTGAAGCGCGAAAATATCCAGTATCAACGCCGTCCTGTCCAGAACTTTGATTGGGGCTCCGACGGCTTTCTCAAGATTTGATTGCTGTGTCGGCGATAGCTCGTCATCGAATATGACAACGTCAATCTGCTCTGCTTTGGCCAGCTCAGCAATTTCACGCGCCTTGCCGCTTCCAACGAAGGTCTTCGGATTTATGGCATCAAGCGTCTGGCTCGTCTGCGCCACTACTTCGGCGCCTGCGGTTTCAACGAGCCGCGTTAATTCCGCCATTGACGATTCAAGCGGCCATCCCTGGCCAGGTCGTCTTACGCCGACGATCAGTGCGCGCTCCTGCTCTTCAGCGATCTCGTGGAGTCCGCCTCTCATGAATCGTCCTCCTCGGATTTCGCTGAATGCTCCTCGCAGCGCATAACGTCGAATGCAATCTCCTGAGCAGTTCTTTCGTTAGCATCTATCCAGACAACCCGCTTGTCGTTGCGGAACCATGTACGCTGTCGTTTGGCGTAGCGCCGGGTAGCAAGCTTAATCGCCTCGATGGCCTCATCGAGCGTACAGCGCCCTTCTAGAGCGTCTACGATCTCTTTATAGCCTATTGCTTCACGAGCCGTTACAGCGGTTCTCAGGCCCGCATTCAGCAGCTCTTCGACTTCGTTTACGAGTCCTGCCTCTACCATTCCATCAACTCGTGCATCGATGCGCGCACGCAGCCTTTCAGGATCAACCAGAAGCCCGTACAAACCTGCGGGAGCCCATTGTGCGATATGCGCCAGCTTCTCTTTTTGCTGTGCATAGCTTGTACCTTCCTCGAGGAGCTCGAAGGCCCGCACGATACGTTTAACATCGTTCTCTGGGATGATGACGGCGCTTTCCGGATCGGATGCCGCAAGCTCCGTCCATAGGGCATGGTTGCCCTTTTCAAGTGCATAGGCGTTCCAGCGATCGCGCACAGGATTGCCAACTTGCTCGCCTGCAGGGAAACGATAATCGTCAAGAGCTGCGCGCACATAGAATCCCGTACCGCCGCAGAGCACGATGCGTTTACCACGTGAATCGATGTCCTCGAAAGCGCGTCGGGCATGCTCTTGGTACAGTGCCGCGGAAAACGGTTCGCCCGGATCCGCGAGGTCAATGCAATGGTGCGGAACGCGCATCTCTGATAGGGGCACCTTTCCCGTACCGATATCCATGCCGCGATACACCTGCATGGAATCGGCGCCGACGACTTCGCCGTCTGCCAACTCTGCGACGCATTGCGCCACCTCGGATTTCCCCGAGGCGGTCGGGCCGACGATAGAGATGATGCGCTTATGCGGCGTCCACACCATCGATAGCCCTACATATGTGGATCGCTCGAAACGATATGCCCGGAAAGATACCATGTACGAGCTGTATCGATGCGGACGGGAACGATGGTGCCCACAAGTTCCCCGATGTTCGCTCCTTCAGGGATGGGTGCATGAACCGTTTGGTTCTTTGGGCTTTTACCCTGTATCAGAGCGGTATTGCGCTTTGAGCACCCTTCGACAAGTACGTCGACAATGCGTCCGATTTCAGGTTGATTGAATGCGAATGCCTTCTCCTGCACAAGCGCGACAAGTCTATCGAAGCGCTCCTGAATCACTTCACGCGGCGTATCATCCGGCATCTCGGCGGCTGGGGTACCTGCACGCTTCGAATAGATGAATGTGAATACCTGGGAGTAGCCTATTTCCTCTACCAGGCGGTACGTTTCCTCGAAATCCTGCTCGGTCTCACCGGGAAAGCCGACAATGATATCGGTCGAAAGTGCAATTTCCGGGCACGCCTCGCGCAGCTTTCGAATCAGCGCCCTGTAATGGTCGGCGGTGTATCGCCGGTTCATTGCAGCAAGAATCACATCCGAGCCCGATTGGACCGGCAAGTGCAAAGCAGGCATAAGCGATCGCATCGTCGAAAACCGCTCTATTACGCCGTCGGTCAGATCCTTGGGATGGCTGGTCGCAAACCGCAGCCGTTCAATGCCCGTTGCATCCACTGCGTCCAGGATCTGAGCGAAGCGTGGCTCCCCATACAGGTCTCGTCCATAAGAGTTCACGTTCTGTCCGAGCAGCGTTATTTCCTTAACGCCGGCTGCTACATAGCTTTCCGCCTCGGAAACGATCTGCTCCATCGTTCGTGATTTCTCTCGTCCGCGAACGTACGGGACGATGCAATACGTGCAGAAATTGTTGCATCCTATGGTTATCGGCAGCCAAGCGGCCCAGGACCGATCCCGGGATGTCGGCATGTCTGACGGAAATAGCGTCGATTCTTCGACGATTTTTGCAACATGCGTCTCGCCATCGATTGCATCTTGTAGCAGTACGGGCAACGAAGCGATGTTGTTCGTTCCGAATACGACTGCTACATGCGGCAATCCTTTGAATAACTGTTCGCCATCGCGTTGACCGATGCAGCCTCCAATGGCGATGATGCGTCTATTGAGTGGAGAATGCTTTCTCATCGGGAGATTCTTCATCGTCATGACCTGACCTTCGAGCCTGACGTCGGCCGCTTCGCGCACGCAGCAGGTCATGAATACAACGATGTCCGCATCCTCGAATCTTTCGACGCGGAATGCGCCGAGCGCATCGAGGATTCCCTGGATGCGCTCGGAATCATGCTTGTTCATTTGGCATCCGAAAGTTTGGATGCAGTAAGTCAAATCACTGAAGGAGGCCATTGGCAATGGGATCCTCAATCCCTGGTAAACGGCATGAAATCGTTTTCATCAGAGGATGCGACCCCATGCATGTACTGCGCCTTTATGGCAAAATGGATAGCAGTGCGGTATTCGCCATCGATGATGATGTCTGCAAATGATGGGATGCAGGCGATTTCGATGCCCACCGGCGACAAGAATCCGCGCGAAATCGCAATCGCCTTGATCGCCTGGTTCACAGCTCCTGCGCCGACGGCCTGCATCTCAACGGGTACGCCATCCTTAACCATGCCCGCAATGGCGCCCGCAACAGATGCCGGGGATGATTTCGAGGATACCTTCAGGCAGCTTATGCCTGTGTACTGATCGTTTCCTTGCATACCGTTCTCTTTTCCGAATTGCATTTCTGGAGCATGTATTCTGCTTTAGATATGCTTTGTTTTCCAGCAACTTCGAATTGTAACGTTATGCCTATGAAACGGCAATACTTTCCTGGTAGATGCACTGCGCTTCGCTGCGAGTGATCGATGCTTTGCTATAGGTAATCGCAATAATGTAGGTACAAGCTGCGAATGAGGTCCCTATCTCAATGATTTTTGGGGTATTCACCAGGGATTAAGTCTCATTCACTTCCGTACTATGGGAATCGAGATGGTTATCCTGTCTGTTCCTGCTTTGACAGTTGGTTCTATTTCGGATTCGAGGTAATAGCGCTCGGCTATCGGGGCGAAAGCTTGTTTAGCATCCTCTGCGAGCTGAGTACGCTCGTTCTTCGAAAGTTTGAGGCGCGTTTGCGATGAGCTTACTCCTGCTTTTCGTTTGCCCTTGGGTTTGGCCATGTCTTGGACAGTGATTCGTGAAAGAAGCGGTTCAGCAGGATCGATCGTACCATCAAGTATGCGTCGTGCGCTGCGCTCCGATAGCTCCAAACCCATTGATCCGGCCATCTTCGCGAAGGTGTTCGGTTCGTTGGCCGTTGCAAGTCGCTTTGGGAATGGAAGCATATCCGGGTTATCGCAGAACAGCCGGTCTACAGCAGACATGCTCTCAGCTCCTACGGCATATATAGCTGCGAGTATCTCTGTAGCAGAACCGATATATACCGAACAGGCAGCGCGTTCCTCAATTGCGAACTCGCATGCTGTCCGCACGAGATTCTTGGGACCTCTCACATCAACGGTACCGCGTTCGTTGAGGATGAATGTCGGAAAGCTCGATTGGTCGGCCTTCTCTGAGAGCACGGAAGTGTCAGATATAACCTGAATAGCACTGCCTGCAGAAGGAACCGATGATACGACCTTAGCCTCTCGTGCATTCTGAGCAACCGAATAAAGCGCCATACCGCGTCCATGCATACCCCACTTGTCGATATGCGCAGTATCGAGCTTGGATGTCACGCGCGGCTCGAATATGAGGCTGTGCATTGCCGCAGGGATGCCGTCGCCGTCGTCAATGACCGTTATCGATCGTTTAGCGCCGGATTTGGATACGGCAACGAAGATATGCGCAGCATGAGCATCACGCGCATTTCGCAATAGTTCGATGAGGATGTCTTCGCTCGAACGGATATCCTGAGCAGCCTGCCGACGTTCTGCTTCTGATGTCCGTAAACGCACGAAGCCATCTCCGTAATCGTATTCGATTCGGAGATGGCTCGTTCCGTTAACCTCTTCGACGAATTCTTCGAGCGAGCGGTTCGACATGGCTACTTGGCTATGCCTATTGCCCGGCTTTCGCGGATGACAACCACTTTCACCTGGCCGGGATATTGCAGCTCATTCTCGATACGGTTCGCGATATCATGCGCCAACACAACCGTCTTCGCCTCGTCAACCTTTTCAGGCTCCACCATGACGCGCACCTCACGTCCGGCTTGGATGGCATATGTCTGGGCGACACCATCGTAGGACTTGGCGATTTCCTCAAGCTTTTCAAGGCGCTTGATGTAGGCGTCAAGCGTTTCCTTGCGTGCGCCTGGACGTGCAGCCGATACGGCATCGCTCGCCTGGACGAGAACGTCAAGCACGCTGTTGGGCTCAACATCGTTGTGGTGCGCTTCGATCGCGTGCACGATCGCATCGCTCTCACCGAAACGACGGGCAAGGTCGGCGCCGATCACGGCATGGCCGCCCTCGACTTCGCGATCGATTGCTTTGCCTATGTCGTGCAGCAATCCAGCGCGCTTCGCGATAACAGGATCGAGCCCCAACTCGGAAGCCATCACGCCGCATAGGTACGCTACCTCGAGCGAATGGTTGAGAACGTTCTGGCCATACGAAGTGCGATAGCGCAGACGACCGAGGGTCTTGACGAGTTCGGGGTGCATATCATGGATGCCCGTGTCGAAGGTAGCCTGCTCGCCAGCTTCTTGCACGCGCTGATCGACGTAGCTTTCTGCCTTTTTGAACATCTCCTCGATGCGTGCAGGATGGATGCGGCCATCGGCGATAAGGTTTTCCATCGTCACGCGTCCGACTTCGCGGCGCACGGGATCGAAGCACGATATCGTCACGCACTCCGGCGTATCATCGATAATAAGATTCGTACCGGTGATCTGCTCGAACGAGCGTATGTTGCGACCTTCGCGGCCGATGATGCGCCCCTTAAGGTCATCAGACGGAATATGAATCGTCGAAACCGTGTTCTCTACAGCATGCTCCGATGCAATACGCTGCATTGCAAGGCTGAGGATTGAGCGGGCCTTTTTATCTGCTTCTGCTTTCACGCGCGCTTCGGAGTCTCGAATTATCTGAGCGCTCTCATGGGCTACCTCATCCTTGAGCGTAGCGAGAAGCTCGGCTTTTGCCTGCTCTGGCGTCATACCCGCTACAGTCTCAAGACGACGGGCAACTTCAGCTTCAGCGCTCTTTACGTCGCGCTCCCTGCGTTCGATTTGGCCCTGCATCGATGAAATCTGATGCTCGCGCTGATCAAGCGACTCGGTACGGCGATCGAGCGATTCCTCACGTTGGTTGATGCGATGTTCGGCATCGCGGACTTCCTTCTGACGCTCTTTGCGTTCGGCTTCAATCTCCGCACGCATTTTGAGTGCTTCGTCTTTAGCCTCTACTTCGGCTTCTCGCCTAATCGTATCCGCTTGACGCTTTGCGTCCGCAAGGATGGCGTCTGCTTCCTCGGTCTTGTTCTTGACCTTGGAGTTTGCAACGAACTTTGCGATTGCGAAACCGATTGCGAGGCCGACGATGACAGCGACGATAGCGATGATGATTGCTATCGGATCCATCGTTTATCCTCCTCAATCTCAATAGTTCGGATACACCCATGCAAGCCCATGCTCGCTGGGCGCGAGATAAACGCGATGTTTCTGCGGGTCAATATTCAGTTTGAATATATATACACCCGTAAGGGCGCAAATCTCTGAGGCCATATTAGCAGCATGCGAACAAGTGATTGCCGCTTATGGAGTTTCGCCATAAAAGCAGCGTATGCAATACCGCCGATGGAAAGGAATAGGCCGCTGGAAAACGCCCTTGTCGATTCATTCTCCAGAGTATCGCTCGCACCAAATTCGAGCAGCCCTCGTAGAGCATTGCGACGAGAATCCTTTCATCACAAGCTTGCGATACGCGGCATCGCGTTTGTTCTTAGCGTTGGTTGGGTGCTTCTCGAGGAAAGCGATCGCGCGTTCAGTCTCGTCATCGTCGCTGTACTCGAATTCCTCGGGCCAGCCACGCAAGTCCTCTAAGCGGTATCCGACCTCTGAGAGTTCCCGCTCAATTCCGGCAAGCCCCCTGCCCTGCCTCAGTCGGCTACGTACGAGCCATTCGGCATAGCGCTCATCATCAACCATGCCGCATCGTGTGGCACGTTCAAGCGAGTTCTCTATTGCTTCTTCGGAAAACCCATCTCGCTTCAAACGTTCACGAATCTGCTTCGTCGACTTCTCTGCATGGGAGACTATGCGAGAAATCTTTGAAAATGCACGGGCGTATTCATCGTCATCATCATTTGTTGACGAAAAGGGTTCCGCATCGCCTGATTGCGACGGGGCGGCATGATGATCCATCTCGAATCCGGCCGCTCCGTTCTCAATCAGTTGTATCGCAGCACGCAGCTCCTCGATGGTGCCTTTCGAAGCCATTTACTTCTTCTTCGGCTTTTCTACGGGGGTCACAGCGCCGGCACTTTCTTCGGAGCGCGTGATAACGGGCATATTGCAAGCAATGCGCACCTCGCGTTCGATCTTGTCGCGCATATCGGGGTCCTCTGCAAGCACCTTCTTAACCGTCTCGCGGCCTTGCCCGAGGCGGATTTCGCCGTAGTTGTACCAAGCGCCGCTCTTCTCAACAACCCCCCACCGGACTGCCTCGTCGAGGATGCAGCCTTCCTTGGAGATGCCCTGGCCGTATATCAGGTCGAATTCGGCCTGCCTGAACGGCGGTGCCACCTTGTTCTTTACGACCTTAGCACGAACTCTATTTCCAATGACCTCGCCGTTGTCTTTAATTGAGTCGATTCGACGAATGTCTATGCGTACCGTCGAGAAGAACTTCAGAGCGCGTCCACCGGTCGTCGTTTCGGGATTTCCGAACATGACGCCGATCTTTTCGCGCAATTGGTTGATGAATATGCAAGTGGTATTCGATTTCGACAGAGAACCAGCAAGCTTACGCAAAGCTTGCGACATCAGTCGAGCTTGCAAACCAACCGTTGTATCACCGATCTCGCCCTCGATCTCAGCGCGCGGCACCAGTGCGGCAACCGAGTCAATGACCACGCAATCTATGGCGCCGGACCTTACGAGCATGTCGCAAATCTCGAGGGCTTGCTCGCCGTAGTCTGGCTGAGATATGAGAACCTCGTCGGTTATCACTCCGAGCCTTTGCGCATATATCGGATCGAGAGCATGTTCGGCGTCAATGAATGCTACGAGTCCGCCGAGCGCCTGGGCTTCGGCGAGTATCTGCAGCGCAAGCGTCGTTTTACCGCTTGATTCCGGTCCGTAGATCTCTACGATGCGGCCGCGTGGGACGCCGCCGATTCCGAGCGCCTCATCGAGCGGCAAAGCACCGGTCGGAATGGCCTCTATTGCCATGTTAGCGCCTTCATCGCCGTATCGCATGATCGATCCAGCACCGAATTTCTTCACGATTTGGTCTGTCGTTAGTTGCAAGGATTGCATTTTCTCTTCGTTCATGGCACCTTCTCTTCCCGTTTTCCGCTATTTACATTATTAGCGAACATATGTTTGTTGTCAAGGCATTATTCTGTTCGTTCGCTGAAGCAACCATAAACGGAGTTTCTCTTGTTTTAGCCGTTTAGAGTACATAGCGAATTAATCAAGAATTCGCATGCTTTTCGCATAGTTATCAACAGAATTCACGAGAAGGCGAATCGAAAGCCGGATCTCAATCGCCCTCAGAAGGGTTCAAGCGCTCTTCTAAGGCTTCGAGAGCGGCGATGGCTGTTTGCACCCTGATGGCGCCTCGTTCCCCCTCGAAATTCCGAAGCTGTGCAAATGCGCCTTGTTCATCAGCAATACCGATCCACACCGTTCCGACCGGTTTTCCAGGTTCTGCACCGGTAGGTCCTGCAATGCCCGTTACCGATACGGCTATGTCGCAACCGAGGGCCTTGCGTGCACCCTGTGCCATCGAAATTGCGCATTCCTCGCTCACAGCCCCGACGGAATCGAGTATTTCTTCGGGGACTCCAAGAAGTTTCTGCTTTACCGGATTCGTGTAACTCACGATGCCGCCCGCATAGATTTCGGAGGCTCCCGGAATCGCCGTTATCGCTTTCCCGATGAGGCCGCCGGTCAGGCTTTCGGCAGTTCCCACCTTCACGGCTTTTGAAGCAGCCACTTCGACGATTTCCTGCGCCCTATCAGCGAGAGCAGCACCTATCTCGAATTCAGGCTCATCGTCGCCGGCGTTGCCGCCCAATCCGATTACTTCGCGCGCTTTTGCGATGTAGTCGACAAGCGACACGACAGTTAGCACCAAAGCTATGCCCATCACTATCCAGCTGAAAACATACATAGCCTCGGGCACCATGCTATCTGGGCTCAGCTTCTTCCAGATGTCTTTTATGGTGAATAGGACGATCGCTATCATCTGGAAAACGGTCTTGAACTTCCCCAGATAGCTGGCAGCTATAACAACGCCTTTCGCAGCTGCCATCATCCGCAGCCCGGAGATTATGAACTCACGAGCCAAGATGACCAAGACGACCCACGTCGGTAGCGCATTTAGTTCGACCAATGCGATGAGCGCGGCAGTTACCAGGATCTTATCCGCAAGCGGATCCATGAACTTACCGAAATCGGTCACCTCATTGCGGTGCCGCGCCAGGTAACCGTCTAGCCAGTCGGTTCCCGAAATGATGACGAATAGCACAGCGGCGACGATGCACTTTACATCATTGGTGACCTCGGGCATATGCCACCACTCAGGCCAAGGAGCGAGCAGGGCCGCAACGAAGACCGGCACCAAGCAGATGCGCACTACCGTGATTACATTAGACGGGGTCCAAAGCTTCTGCGAGGCTTTCTTCCCGCTCTTATCGGAGCTCATCTGCCAGCTCCCCTTCCATTTCGTAAAGAAGCGTATCAACTATGCGCACTCGTATGATATCGCCTATCGCCCCTTCGCCAAGATACGTTACGCCATCGACATCGGGAGCCTGGCAAGCGGCACGTCCGTACAGCTGACCGTCTTCCTCAGCTCCGCATACCAGAACATCCATCTCGCGTCCGATGCGTTCAGCTATGCGCGCAGCACTTGCATTATCGCCGATGTCGCGCAATCGTTGCGCACGATACGCTTTCTCGTCATCGTCGATTTGGTCGGGCAAACCATATGCGCGCGTTCCCTCCTCGCGCGAGTAAGCGAACACGCCGATGTAGTCCAGCGGGGCCTCTTCGGCAAATGCACACAGCTCGTCGAAATCCTCATCTGTCTCACCGGGGAATCCCGCAATGAGCGTTGTGCGCAGCGCAGCGTCGGGAATCCTCTTGAGGATGCGGTCGAGCAGGTCCTCATAGTCTTCCCTGCTGCCCGATCGATTCATAGCTTTCAAGAGCCGTGGCACAACATGCTGGAACGGTATGTCGAAATAGCTGCATACGTTTTCATGAGTAGCAACAGCTTCGATCAGATCGTCAGTGACGCCTTCCGGTTGGATATAGAGGATTCTGAACCAAGTATCCCGAAATTCCTCTGCAAGCACTGAAACGAGCTCTGGAAGGCTTGATTGCGGATTGAGATCTGTTCCCCACCGGCCCGTATCTTGCGCAATCAAGACGATTTCACGCGCTCCTGAGGCTATTTCTTTGCTTACTTCAGCGCGTATGTCTGAGAGTGAAAACGAATGATAGCGTCCGCGAATGTAGGGTATCTAGCAATACGAGCAGAAGCGGTCGCAGCCATCCGAGATCTTCACATAGGCACTCGGTTCTTCATGCGGTTCGTACGGATCGCAGAGCGCTTCTGACGGTTTGGCATCGCTCTTTTCGAACAGTCCATCTAGGATCGCTGCTATATTCTCCTCATCGTTGCAGGGCACGAATGCAGCTACTTCTGGGAATTCCGGGAGAAGATCATCCCCATATCGCGCCGGCATGCAGCCCGCTACAAGCAGAAGAGCACCGCGTTCGGCGATAGCATCGGATTCCGCAGCGTCGAGAATCGCCTCGATGCTCTCCTCGGTAGCTGCCTGTATGAACGAACAGGTGTTAACGATAATCGCATCGGCTGTGTCGGGGTCGGCTGATACCGCATAGCCTGCGGCAACAAGCTTCTCTGCCATGTGCGCAGAATCAACCTCGTTTTTCGCGCACCCCATAGTTATAAATGCAACGGTCCGCGCCACAGCGCCCCTCCCCTAGGAACCGCAAGAAAATATCGATTAGCGATAATTGACGTACTGAAGCGGT
>CAYOBD010000001.1:0-8623 GCA_964402005.1 uncultured Eggerthellaceae bacterium | reverse complement strand
AACAATATAACATGCATGTTTTATGCCGATTTACACACGGATGCTTAAATGCGTACACCCCATTGTGCTATTAATAAGGTAAAAAGAGCCAACTATCAACCACCAAGGTCAGAACCTTTCACATGCTTATTCAATTGTGTCAGTTACCAAGCTACATGTATCCTTTGGGCAGGACAGTCTCCTCCACAGGAAAAGAAAAGTCAAAGGAAGACCTGAACACTGAAACCAAAGGTATCGCGAGATGCCGAGCTTACACGCACATGATCGCCTTCGATCTGAACCTTGACCTTAAGCTTCAGTCCTTTTATGTCCTTGTTTATTGTGCCAGCAAGATCGCGGTCTATGCCCTCGACAATTGAAGCGGTTTTCGTTACCGTCTGACCTGCAGATGCTTGGGATTGACCCCATTTCACCGATGCAAGATCCACCCCGCGCCGTACGAGTTTGGTGCCGAGCACATCGACCACTTGACCGGCCACAAAATCGCTCGGAGCCTTTACCGTGAATGTTTTTGCCTGCTTGTCTAAAGATATGCTCGCACCCGATCCTTTTAGGTCGTAGCGTTGTGCAAGCTCCTTCTTGGTCTGCTGGAAGGCGTTATCCACCTCCTGCATATCAACCGTCGACACTACATCGAAAGACTGCTCTTTCGCCATTATCGCCCCGCTTCCCCGACAATATCAGGCGACGCTTTGATCATAGCTTGTACCGTCATCGTAATAGTATGCAGAATCGTCGTAATAGTATGTTGCATCGCCATAGTACCCAGTACCGTCATCGTAAGAATACGATGCGTCGCCGTAGTACCCAGTGCTGTCGTCGTAATAGTATCCGCTCTCAACGTATGGTTGCCAATACCCGTTCTCATCATAGTAGCCGTATTGGTCTTCCGTCTCCGTTGTTGTGTAATCTGTGCTGTATTCTTCGGTAGATTCCTCTTCGTCGCTGGTATCCGTGGAGCTTTCGCTCCTGTTCGTTGCAGAAGCAGCAGCTGCAGCTCGCCTGCTGCTCGTCGTCGTATTCGGATGATCCTCTTCCCACTCTTCGAGAATCTTCTCGAAATCGACGGTGTAGGTGTACATCCCGTCGTACTCCTCGTTGCTCTTTAGGGTCTTCGTCTCGCCATCGACCGTGAGAGTCAGATAGTCCGGCGTGAACGTCGCTATAGTCCATTTTCCCGTAACGTCGGTTGTCTGTTCCTTCTTGTCGAGCATTTTCTCTTCTGAAAGCTCGCCATCTACGTATATCTGGACATAGCACCCGTCATCGTTGTTGGAGGCATAAGCCACCCGCGCACTCGTTGGCGCTATCGCAACTTTCGTGTTCGCTTCCACATCCTCGGAAGTTCCTGTCGTATCCGTGATCCCCGATACCGGAAGCTGCGTAACTTCCTCTTCCTCTTGCTTGCTGCCGTTTCCGCGCACGAGCACGAGAATGAGGACGATGATCGCTCCGATCACGATGCCGGCTATGATCAATGCCATGCGCGATTGCAGGAACCGCGGAAGGCGCGAAGCTGAATAGCGCATCGGGGTCGTACCCACTGTCACGCCTCCACGTCTGCGCGAAAAACGACTTTCGCTCTCATCGGAGAAGCTGAATCCGGTAGATGGATATCCTGAATGATGGCTGAGGAAATCACGGTCCGAGCGGTCGGTGCGCTGCATGCGTTCGCGTTTCGTGCCGTAATCATCCCTCGAGAACCGCGTGCGATCGTCGTACAGGTCGCGCGAGCGGTTGTTGCTCCCCCGCGTCCAGCTTGTGACGGGTGCGTTGTCCTCATCGAGGCGCGATCCGCGAGCCTGGCGATGCCCGCGCCTGTCAGCCTCGCTCATATCGAAGCCGCTGCGCGGTGCGTTGTCGCGCGCACGCTGAACCTGGACGGCATATGCCTCGTCCAGATACATGTTAACAATCTCTGTCGGGTTGAGCCCGAGGAGGCGCGCATAGGCGTTTACCATGTTACGCGTATAGCCTCGCGGCGGCATCGCAGCGAAATCACCGGCCTCTATCGCGCGCAGGATATCCGGACGGATCCTTAACCTGCGTGCGACGGTCGCAAGGTCGTACCCTTTGCGCTCACGCGCTTCCCTGAGTACTTCATTGAATCTCATCTGGGCCATTTCTGCTCCTTACGCCTGCGCCGCATCATTCGCTTCGAACGCTTTCAACGCTTCTAACTCCATCGCATCAACCAACACATCGCGCGGCTTGCTTCCGTTGGGTGGACCTACCACGCCCTTCTCCTCGAGCATGTCGATAATGCGTCCCGCCCGGGAATAGCCGACCTTGAGCTTCCTTTGTATGTTCGATGTCGATCCAAGTCCGCTTGCCACAACGATGTCGGCAGCCTCCCATAGAAGCGGGTCATCGGCATCTGCCGTACCGCCCGAACCATCAGGCTGAGATGCTCCCAAGGTTATGATGTTCGTGCTCAGGATCTCCTTATGGTATTCAGGTTCGCCCTGAGATTTGACGAACTCGACTACAGCGTTTATCTCAGCATCGGACGTAAAGCAACCTTGCACGCGCAAAGGCTTGGGAAATTCCGGTTTTGACAGCAGCAGATCGCCATGGCCCACCAGATCCTCGGCACCCGTCGTATCCAAGATGACGCGGCTGTCCAGCCCCGATGCAACCATAAGGCCGATTCGCGTCGTGATATTGGCTTTGATCAAACCCGTTACGACATTCGCGGAAGGGCGTTGCGTCGCTACTATCAGATGGATTCCTGCAGCGCGTGCAAGCTGCGCTATGCGGCTGATCGAGAACTCGACCTCTTTACCGACGTTCATCATCAGATCAGCCAATTCGTCAATCACGATCACGATGTATGGGAGTTTCGTCGCATTCTCGTCATCGATGGCGCCCGCTTCAACCATCTCGTTGTACGACGCAATATTACGTACGCCTGCCTTCGAGAACACCTTCAAGCGCCTTTCCATCTCTGCCACGCCCCATGAAAGCGCGCTCGCGGCTTCCTTGGGCTCATTCACGACGGGAACGTACAGATGCGGTATTCCGTCGTAGCATTGGAATTCGACCCGTTTCGGATCGATCATGATGAAGCGCACCTCGTCGGGAGTGTTTCTCATCAGCATAGATACAATCATGCCGTTTATGCACACTGACTTGCCTGAGCCAGTTGTGCCGCCGATCAGCAGATGGGGCATCTCAGCCAAGTCGCCGACGACGGAGTTGCCTTCGACATCCTTGCCGATTGCCATGGCAAGCGGTCCCCCTGCGACGTCCTTGATCACATCGCCCAAAAGCACGTTTTCGCGGTTTACATTGGGAACCTCGATGCCGACGTAGTGGGTCCCCGGAATGGGAGCGAATATGCGCACGCCCTGTGCCGCTAGCGCCAAAGCGATATCGTCATTGAGGTTTACGAGTTTGCTTACACGTACGCCAGGAGGCAGATCAACTTCAAACAGCGTAACAGTAGGACCGGCTACCCAGTCGACTACCGTCGCCATAACGCCGAAGTCCTCCATGGTCTTTTGGAGGCGCTGGGCAGTCTCTGCCAGCTCGTTTTCCATCGCACGCGTCTGCTTGTGCGCGCGGCCGCGCTTCAAAAGCGAAATCGGCGGCAGGGCGAATTCGGATTCTGCACCGTTGTTCCGCTCGGGCTCAAGTGCTACAGTAGCCGGCGCCCTATCCTGTGCTGCCGTGCTCTTGGCAGCGGATTCTTCAGCTTCCGACCTATGGCCGAGCTTGCGCGTCATTGCCTGAGAACCACCATTTGCCTGCGCAGCATCCGCTCTGCGTGCTCCGCGTTCGGCTTGCGCAGAGCCCCGACGAGCGGCAGGAGCGCCGATCACTTGCGTACGCGCCGATGAAAGCTCCTCCATAGCGGGATCGATCTGGCGCATGCCCTGCAAGCGCACGCGCGGAGCATCTGTTTCTTCCCTGAACGAATCTGAACGGTGCAGGATACGCTCGCGGCCGTTTCCGACAGCGGCTTTGATGCCGCCGAGAGATATTCCCAATACGACGCCGCCAGCGACGATGCATCCTATAAGCACGATCA
The DNA here is from genome assembly GCA_964402005.1 of uncultured Eggerthellaceae bacterium. Lineage (GTDB taxonomy): Bacteria > Actinomycetota > Coriobacteriia > Coriobacteriales > Eggerthellaceae > CAYOBD01. Next base: position 4,590 of record CAYOBD010000001.1, on the reverse strand, counting down.
TCGACGGCGCAAAGCCAATCGCCGCAAGCCCCGCATAGGCGATTCCAGCCCCAATGTATCCTCCATGGGCTTCAAGGTTTCCGGGCAGGAAGAGTTTCGAAAGGTCTGTTACGCCGTTCGATTCAACAGGTGTCAGCAGAGCGGAGATGCCGAGCACTGCAATGCAGATAACTGCGAGACCGATAGCGAAACGCGCCTGTATTCGCTGGGCTTTGTCGCGGACAAGATACGTTACCCCCACTATCGCCAAGGCTATCGGTAGAAGAATGCTTCCGATGCCGAGCAATTGTTTTAGAGCGGTCGATACTGCAGAAGCGACAACGGCGTCGTTGGGCAGCGCGATAATCACCAAAATTATTGCAGCAATGACTAAGCAGGCAATGCCCGCAAGACGGCGATGCTCGCCTTCGTCAAGCAAAGGTTCCCTCTCGTTTTCCTGCTTGCCATCAGCTGTCTTCAGGCCGCGTTTTTCTGCAGGAGAAACCGCCCGCTTGCGCGGTTGCGAGGAAGCCTTCGTCTGCTTTGTGTTAGCCCGTGCCGACCTGGCCACGCCATGCTCCTCTATGCTGCATTTCTCGTTCGTTTCAAGGCATGTTTAAACAGGAGGAATCACTCCCCCGTGTAGATTATAGTATCCTATATTTCGATGATTGACGCAATGACCATAGGCCTCTGTTTTGTACGCTCCCACAATAGCTGCATCAATGAGTCTCTACTCGCCTTTCTCAGCTCAGCCGCGCGTCCGCCTTTCGAAAGCTGACGCGCCAATGCCGCCTCTACGACTTCCTGTGCTTCGAATGGCAGGTACTCATCGTCGCCGCCCGTAATGCCGCGCATCTCGATAACGGGTGCAGCACATATCCTGCGTGAAGACAAGTCTACAGCCGCTGCGATGCTCGCGAATCCTTGCGCGCCCAATGCAATGCGCTCGTCAAGCACATCCTGAGAGGTATCACCCACTGAAAGACCATCTACGAACACAACGCCGCTTTGAACCTGCGGTCCGAATGAAACCCCATTCGCGTCAAGAACCAGGCTTTCGCCATTCTCCAGAATGAAGATGTCCTCGTCGGGGATGCCCGTTTGGCGGGCCAGGTTCGCATGCGCACGCAGATGCGACGCCTCGCCATGCACAGGCATGAAGTGCTTCGGTTGCACAATCGACATGACCAGTTTCAGCTCCTCGGAGCCCGCATGCCCGGAAACGTGCACCATCGCCCGCTTCTTGTCGTATACATCTGCTCCGATTTTAGAGAGCAAATTGATGATCCGGGTAACCGCCTTCTCGTTACCTGGAACCGGCGTAGCAGAAATTATGATCGTATCTCCCTCGTCGATGCTGATCGTCTTATGCCGACCGCCGGCAATGCGGGAAAGCGCAGAAAGCGGTTCACCTTGAGAGCCGGTGCACATGATGACAACGCGATTCGGAGGAGTTCCTTTCAACTCGTAAGCATCGATCAAATCGCTATCAGCGATTTCGAGGTATCCCAGCTGGCGGGCGATATCGGTGTTCTGAATCATAGACCGTCCGGTGACGACCACTTTTCGCCCGTTGGCAACAGCGGCATCGCAGATTTGCTGCATGCGGTGGATGTGGCTTGCGAATGTCGCGATGATCACACGTCCTTTCGCCTGGGCGATGATGTCGTTGAGTGCATGGCCAACCTCAGACTCAGACGGGGTGAAATCCTTGTTCTGGGCATTCGTGGAGTCAGACATCATCAAATCGACCCCTACCTCGCCGAAGCGTGCAAGTGCAGCGAAATCGGTAATGACTCCGTCGATCGGACTCTGATCGAGTTTGAAGTCGCCTGTATGGAGCACGTTTGCGGCCGGACTCTTGAAGAAGATCCCGACTGCTCCCGGTATCGAATGGTTCACTGCGAAAAACTCGATATCGAAGCACCCCAGCTTTATCGTGTCGCCTGGTTTAATTTCTATGAGCTGAGCGTTCTTGATGTGGTGCTCGTTGAATTTTCCTTGGATGAGGCCAAGCGTCATCTTCGTACCATAGATGGGTACCGGTCGATCAAGATCCTTATATAGATACGGTAATGAACCCGTATGGTCTTCATGGCCGTGGGTTATGACGATGCCGCGCAACTTGTCAGCGTTTTCAAGAACATATGAGTAATCAGGGAGGATGAGATCGATTCCTGGATGCTCATCTCCGGGAAACATGATTCCGGCATCATCGAGCACCATGTCGTTGTCGCATTCCAACACAGTCATGTTCTTTCCGATGGCATCGAGGCCGCCAAGCGGTATCACCCTCAACTGCGACTGTTTATCTTTCTTCGGGGTCTGTCGCGCGCTACGCTTTTTCCTGCGCTGCTGCTGAGAAGGCTCCGAAGCAGCATTCGCATCGCGCGTGAGATGCGGTCGTTTCTTCTCAAGGTCAACATGCTTGAACGAACGCGTCTGTCCGCCAGAATCTTTTCCTTTATCGCCTTCTACTACTGTTGTACGACGTCGTTTCTTCTGTTCCTGCTCTGCCATGTATAAGCTCCTTTTACTATGCATACAGGAACAAGCCCCGTAGGGCTTGCCCTTTTTGCTATTTTATTTATGCTGGCCGCGCGCGTTTTCCGCATACGGCCAGTTGCCAGTCTATGCTTCGAGCACGCCGACTTCACGCATTATCTGCGCAAGCTTTTCGGTTTGCTCAGGCGTTGCGTCAACGAGCGGCAATCGTACGCCGCCCACGGGGAACCCGACAAGCTCGAGCGCCTTCTTTGGAAGGATGGGGTTCGTCGTAGCGAACAGCCCTTCCATAAGAGGCATCAACGCATCGTTCTTCTCCGCCGCCGCTTCCCAGTCGCCAGCAGCGCACAGATCGACGATCTCCTTCATGCGCGCAGGGGCAACATTGCCGATCGTGGAGATGACGCCCTCGCCGCCGCGTTTCATGAGCGTATAAGTGAAGGAATCGTCACCGGAGTACACGGCGAATCCTTCAGGACGCCCGTCAATTATCCTGCCGACTTGCTCGATATCGCCCGAAGCTTCTTTGATGGCGACGATGTTCTCGCAGTCATGTGCGAGCCGCAGCGTTGTATCACTGGTCATATTCACGACGCAGCGTCCCGGAATGTTGTACAGGATGATAGGCAGGTCTACCGATTCAGCAATAGCACGGAAGTGCTGGTAGAGACCTTCCTGCGGCGGCTTGTTGTAGTAAGGCACTACACACATGAAGCCATCGACACCCAGCTTTTCGACATCCTTTGCGAAATCGATTGTATCGGCTGTGCAGTTGTCACCGACATTGGCGATGATGGGAATACGTCCGCCGACGGCATTGACGACAGCCTTTATGACATCGATCTTCTGAGGATAGAACACCGTCGGGCTCTCCCCCGTTGTACCGCATACGACGATTGCATCCGTGCCGCCGTCAGCCAAGCGTACGGCAAATTCCTCGGTACGCGCCAAATCCAGGTTGCGATCCTCGTCAAAGGGGGTAATCATCGCCGTAATCAGACGGCCGAACTTCAATGCGGTCATAGCGTGCTCCTCTGTAACATCGTTTATGCCTTGTTTAAGACCTCTCTAATAAGCATTATCGCACTTAATCGCTGTTGATATGCAACCATAATATTAAATCTATCGGTATTTGTCGTTTTACGCCGATTGATGCATGCAGTTATAAGCTTCATGCGCTGCAATGGATGCATTATCGATTAGATTTCGTGCATTCCATAAACAGAGAAGCCCTTCATGCCCTTTTATCGCACGGATACCCGTTTACATCATGAATTGCTCGAGACCGACTATAAGGCCCTCACGCTCGCCGACGCTGCGTATCCCGAGCAGCACTCCGGGCATATAGGACTGACGATCCCATGAGTCGTGTTTGATCGTCAGCGTCTGTCCGAGAGATCCGAAGATGACCTCTTGCGTGGCTACAAAGCCCATGGAACGCACAGAATGCACAGGTACTCCGTCAACGAGCGCTCCACGTGCGCCTTCGCAGCCGGCAATTTCAGTCTCGCTTCCCGGTGCATCGCTCACGCGGCCGTCGCGGGCTGCTGATATCATCTGCGCAGTGCGCACGGCCGTGCCGGAAGGCGCATCCTTCTTTTTCGCGTGATGGAACTCTATGACTTCAGCTTCAGGGAAGAACGGAGCCGCTGCTTTGGCGAACTGCATCATCAAAACCGCGCCCGTAGTGAAGTTCGGTGCGTAGAACAGGCATGTACCTTCTGGCGCGGATGCAGCCATGGATTCGAGCGTTTCGGTAGAAAGACCCGTAGTGCCAACGACGCAATTGATGCCGGCGGCAAGAGCTGTGCGCACATTGCCCTCGACCGCAGTCGGTGCCGTAAAGTCGACCATTACATCGAACTCGCAGGCTTCGATGGCCTCAGCCACCGTCTTGAAACCTGGCAGTTCTCCCTCAACGGCGAACGGATCGATACCGCAGATTACCTCCATGTCTTCTGCCGCCGAAACCGCTCCGACGACTGTCGAGCCCATACGCCCCATATAACCTGCAACAGCTACGCGAATCATGACCTCTCCTATCCTTCCCTGTATATAACAGCTAACAAACAATATTAATCATCATTAAGCCATCAGCAGCAT